>NZ_JBQCVH010000005.1:0-260275 GCF_051958545.1 Neisseria sp. P0009.S010 | reverse complement strand
AAGAAGGTGCTCATGAGAAATCCCCTAAATGTCTTGGTGGGAATTTAGGGGATTTTGGGGAATTTTGCAAAGGTCTCCGCCTGTTAGCCGGGTGTGCCCGCCTACTTGCACATCAAAGCCATCATCACCCGCAAACAATCCGCTTTGTTCGCTCACGCTGCGGTGTTCGGCGTTGATTTTGCTTTGGCTGTAATCGCCTGAGGCGGATGCGCCATAGCCTACGGTTACTTGGGCGCTGATGTTTTGTTGGCGGCTGCGGTAGTCGGCGGTGTCTTGTAGGCTTTCTATATTGAAGTTGGCGGCGCGTACGGTGATGCCTTTGCCTGTTACTTGTGCGCCTTTGATGTTGGTGTTGCCACCGCTCACAATAACGGTGGGACTGCCTGCGCTGCCGACATGGCTGTGGCGGTAGGTGGTTTGTTCGGCACAGGTTAAAACCATATCGGCAGATTATTTCAGGCTGCGTAAACTGCTGGATAGACGCATTTATGAGCTATGTGCCAAACATTTCGGGAAGCAAAATGAATGGCACATTTCTCTGGAAATACTGCATAGAAAATCGGGCAGCATGGCAACGCTGCGCCGTTTTAGGCAGGCGATTAAGGAGTTGGTAGCCAGCAATGATTTACCCGATTACCGACTGACTTATGATGATAAGAAAGATATGTTGAAAGTGCGAAATCGGGATTTGTCTAAATTTCTCAAAAAATCACCATAGGCAGCCTGAAAGCATAAATTGAGGTTTTTCAAGCTGCCTAAATGTGTTTTTTAAAGCACCTATTTTTTATGGGTTGTAAATAATGCTGCACGTCCTTTATAAAAATCCAAGTTAAACAAATCAATATTAAAATGTTTGCAATATTCAGCAACCATATCAACCGTTAATCGCTCCTTTTTGATTCTTTTTTCATAGCTAGCTAAGTTCTCAAATTCAAAAGGTTTTCCGCTTTGTTCAAAAGTTGTTTTACTGGTTTCTTTATGCACCATAATCGTTCTACTTTCTACTGCATATTCTGAGATTTTATTTGCACCATTTCGCCAATGAAACATTACCGCACCAAATTCATCTTTCTTAAAATCTGGAGAAAGATATAAGCTGATATTCTGTATCCCCCATGTTTCGGATAGATAACTAGGTTGGCTAAATACGTCTGTACCACGATATCCATTTTCCATATATAAGCACCATTCAGAAGCAGTCTCTAAAATAATATATTTATTGGGGTATCTCTGCGCAAAAGGTTCCAACATTTTAATTTTATCCGACAAACTTAATTCATCAGATACTTTTTGATGATGTACCGTCCACCCCCATATTAGACCAAGCTCTTGCAATCTTTGCTCAAAGCGTAACACCATCTCATTAAATGGAATTTTAAAGAAACACAAATGAGTGGTATGAGGTTTATGATCTTGTAAAAAAAACTGTGGGTTATTCATAATCAATCTAACGTCCTTAAAATAACAATAGCATCTTTATCATTGCTGAATATTCTATCTGCGTGTGGTATTCCGCGCGATGAAGTGCTTCGATCGTACTCAATATACACTCTTTTACCTGATGGAAGCGTTGCTTGCAAGTCTGGGCGGCATATTCCTACGCGACAAAAATTTCCATACTACTAATCTACGTCAGCCCCAAAAACAAAGATTTGTTTTTTTCATTCAACATATCTATCCTAAATATACCATCGCTCCATTTAAATCCATCTTCAAAAATCCATTCTAAATATACTCTTAAATTAGAACGTGCATTATCACTTTTGCATAATGGAAATAAACCATACAAAAAATCAAATGCCTCATTACATGATTTAATTGAAAAATATTGCGATTCATCCGAAAGCATGGAAACAAAAGATTCGCTTTCATATTCGACAATCATAATTTTTACTAGAGTAAAAAAATCATTCTTACTTATTATGTTATTAATAGAACAGATCCAATAATAATCGGTTAATGTTAAATCTAAATCCTCATAAGGATGTTCCCCAAAAGAACTGGTTTTTTGAAATTCGGCATATTTAAACCTGTTATATTCAACAATTTTTTCTCTATCAATTTCAATATCATAAGGAAAAACGAATATAAGCTCGGCAATGTAGCTGGTCATTTCTTCAATATCATTCATTGTGATCACTTGCTATCTCTCCTCCTGATTGCATCATTCAAAGCTGGCTCAATGTTTTGTCGGAATTGATTTATTCTATTTAATAACGCTTGCTTATCGTTATCGCTTAATGTTGAGTTTTTAATTTTCCTTTCTAATTTTTTTGCTTTTTTTAAAAGATTTTCTGTCTTTTGGATATGGTTTGACGGATGTTTAACACCCACTTCCTTACCAGTTCTTGCATATTCCTCAAGTGCACCTTTTAAGCCTCCTCGACTTTCAGCCTCTCTGCCTGTGTAATTTGCAATTCCTTCAATATCAGAAATTTCATTTTCGTACTGCTTTTTGATTTCATTAAGATCGCGTTTAGGTTTTTCAGGTTTATCCGCGTTATTAGATACTTTATCTGTATCATCAGGCGTTTTATTAAAATTAGATTTCCTACCATTATCAACTACTTTATTATTATCAGTATTTTTGCTTACATCAGACTTACGAGGTGCAGGCAACGCCCTTTGTTCAGTCACCCCTGCATAACTAACATTTTTACCATTGGGCAAAGTTGCCTCCACTCCCTTGCCTGTTAGTCGTGCAATTGTCCCTGCCGGCAGGGTTGTTCCATTGGACAGATTCTGTGCCTGTGTGAGCTTAACGGTTTGATTAGGTATCAATGTTCCACTGGTAAAATCAAATGCTTTTCCATTTGGAACAATTGGTGCTTGTTTTTTTATTTCTGCTGCCAGTTGTGTAGCAGATAACTTACCTGCGCGGTACAGTTTATATTTGTTAGCCAATTTACTAGGGATACGTCCTGCTAGCTCCATTACTGGCAATTGATACCACATTAACCGTTGTTGGGTTGCATGGTTGTATTCATATATTCTACCTGCTTCAAAATCTCTCCCTTGTAAACGTAGCAGGGCTATACGGTTAGTCTCCATTTGTTGATCGTCTAGTGGGCCCACTTCATCACTGGCAGACGAATCATAGACGTATCTCGGCAAGGAAATTATGCCTTTCCCAATTATCTTTGGATCATTATGTGCATCGTTACTGCTATCTTTATAGCCTTGTTCCATTCCTCTTTTAAAATCCATTGAGGCATTACGGTTTTCAATCTGAATACTATGCAAGAATTTATTTATTTCGTTTTTGTTTTTATCGGTATAGGTACTAAATAATGTTTTTAAATTTCGGTCTTGATCTAAATATTCACGATTAGTAGCTGTAAAGAATTGATGACTTGCACCAAAATTATCTAGATAATGAAATCTAGATGTGTTTTGAGATAAAAACTGTTCTGCAAGTTCATTGCGTCCATGCAGTATTGCCCATTCGCTGTCCACCATCGCGGCAGCTGCGCAATCTAATTGGAGCTGTGCTTCTTGGGTGGTTAAATTTATACCCTTATTTTTTAAATAGTTAATATATTTTTGTAGCGTATCTTTACTGTGTAACCACTTCACTTCATCAGGATGCAACTGGCGATTAAACCAATCCGCATTCGCCCCCGCAACCTCCGCACCCGTGCTTCCACCCGTCAGCGCACCAATCGCTGCGCCTCCTAGGGTGTCTGCCAGTAATTGCCCTGCGCCACCAAATTTATCGCCTACTTGGTTTAAATAGGGTGCTGCTAGCGATGAGGTGCCTGCTCCTACTGCGCCTTGTGCATCACCTGTTAAGAGTGCTCCTACCCCTGCGTGGAGCGCAGCTCGCCCTAATCCGCCTTCCTTCCATGTGTTGTACTCTGTTTGATGGTCGGATAGGTATTGGTCTGCAAGGACGATTTGTTGTTGCAGTTGGGCAATTTGCTCAGGGTTTTGCGCGTCTTTTAATTGCTCTTGTAAATTTGCTTTAGCGATTTGAACGCGCTCGTAGTTCTGTATATTGCCCAGTTTATCTGCTGTCCATGCAACAGTTTGAGCGGCAACGGGGGCAAATTGTTGTGAGACATTGCGCTGCAAATCCAGCTCGCTTTGCACTTTGTCCGCATCAAATCGGTTTTTCAGGCTGCCTGATTGTTGGCCGGCATCCTCGGTGCGGATGTCGGTGTACGCCAGTTGCGCGGCTTTGTCTGTGCCGTAGCCTGTTTTGGCGAGCTGTCCTGCCTCATCGGTGAGGATGATGTTGCGGGTGTTGATGCCGCTTTTTGTGATGTTGCTTTGACTGTCGCTGTCGCTGCCGTAACCTACTGATGAACTTGCGCCGTTTTATCGGCTACGCTTGTCAGGTGTTTGTCTTGAGGCTTATTTTGTGCGCTCTGCCCCAGTGTTTCGCCGCTTACGGCAATGCTGGCACCCAATCCAAAACTTTTGCCTTCGTATCGGCTGTGGTTTTGAATGTCGCTATGGGTGAGGGTGGCCGTCTGAAAGCGGTTTTTGCCTTCGTCTTCTGCGCTTTGGCTAGACGTGATGATGCCGCCTTTGAGGTCTGTATGGTTTCCGACCTTGATTTGATAGCCGTCTTCTCCGGCATAAATACCGCTTTGCTCGGTTACGGAGGCATGGTCTGCTTTGATTTTGCTTTGGCTGTAACTGCCGCTTGCACTGAATCCGTAACCGACGGTAACTTGGGCGTTGCCGTTTTGCTGTTTGCTCTGATAGGTTTCAGTATCTTGAACACTTTCTATATGCAGGTTGCGCGTATCTGCCTGTACGCCTTTGCCGATAAGCTGCGCACCTTTGATGGTGGTGGTGCCGCTTTGGATAAGGGTTTGGCTGCCTTTGTCGCCAATATGGCTATGGCGCTGGGTTACACTATCGCCATTGCCGTAGCCTTTGCCGACATTGCCGCCTGCGGTAAAGCCTAATGACCAGCCCCCTTGTCCGAATGATACGGCAGCACCTGCGTTCCAGCCTGCTGATTTGTTTTGGCTGCATTCGGTGTTGCTTTGTTCGGCGGATTGCAGATGGATTTGCTTATCGGCAATCAGGCCGGTTCCTGCTTTACCTGAAACATCTGAGCCCGTGATGTTGATATTGGATTGTTCGCCTGCACCTTGTCATACAGGCTGGTTACGCTGGCTTTAAGCTTGTTTCATTTGTTCTTCGTAAATTTCTATTTTAGGCAATTGTGTCAGTTCAATAGGGCAAGTTGCTCCCCACCAAAAATGCTCTACATAAAACCAAGGATTATCTGGAAAATATAGCAACATCTCTTCCATATCTGGCCAAATTCTTCTTAATTCATCTACCTGTGTTTTTGGCGAACCAGTTAATATTTTTGGAGGATTTTCACGATAATCGCATAATTCAATAACACCATCTGATAAAAGTTCTTCCAAAAAATCAAAAAATTTAATTTTTAAATTTGGATCTTTGATATCCATATTTAAATAATTTTTATAAACACCAAAAATACCACCTAAATATTCACAATATTCTAAAAGATTATATTTTATCTTCGCATTCATAACGTAACCTTTATCTAAATTTTAACTCTAATCTTTGCCCACGTACTGAAGCAGGTTGATTCCTAAACTCAATTGTCCATTTTGCTCCAGTTTGTTCTCGGCTAGTTGAAAAATTTCTTAAAATGATGGTCGTTCCTTTCCAAGGTCCTGATGTAATAGTCGTAGAAGATAATTGCCCTTTATTCGGAATATTCCTAAAATCAAGCCTCTGACCTGAATATTTTTCATACAAATCAAATATTTCTCTTCTACTTACTTTAGAATATATCGGCATTCCATTTTTGCTGGCAGATGAATTTGGTCTGATCGTTTTCCTGAATGTCGTTCGGCGGTGTCTGTGGTTACGTTTGTATCAATTTCAGCTTTGGTTTGTGCCGCTGTTTTGCCTGTCAGCCGGATTTGTGCGGCTTCGTCTGTGATTTGAATGTTTTGGGTGTTGATGCCGCTTTTCGTGATGCTGCTTTGACTGTCGCTGTCGCTGCCATAACCCACTGATGAACTTGCGCTGTTTTTATCCGCTACGCTTGTCAGGTGTTTGTCTTGAGGTTTATTTTGTGCGCCCTGCCCCAGCGTTTTGCCGCTTACGGCAACGCTGGCACCTAAGCCGAAACTTTCGCCTTCGTAGCGGCTGTGGTTTTGAATGTTGCTATGGGTGAGGGTGGCCGTCTGAAAGCGGTTTTTGCCTTTGTCTTCTGCGCTTTGGCTAGACGTGATGATGCCGCCTTTGAGGTCGGTGTGGTTTCCGACCTTGATTTGATAGCCGTCTTCTCCGGCGGAAATACCGCTTTGTGCGCTGATGCTTCGGTGTTCGGCGTTGATTTTGCTTTGGCTGTAACTGCCGCTTGCACTGAATCCGTAGCCTACGGTCACTTGGGCACCGGCGTTTTGTTGTTTGCCCTGATAGGTTTCGCTATCTTGTACACTTTCTATATGCAGGTTACGCGTATCTGCCTGTACGCCTTTGCCGATGAGCTGCGCACCTTTGAGGGTGGTATCCCCGCCGCTTCGGATAATCGTTTTGCCGGCCGTGCTGCCGACATGGGTGTGGCGGCGGGTCGCTTTTGTCTGATTGCTGTGGTGGCTTGTTGAAAGAAAGGTCGTCTGAAACCGTATTTGTTGTTTCAGACAGCCTCTTGGCTCAAACCTTGAGAACTGCATATGTGCGTTCCGCACATCCTACGTATTGAGTTTAGGTTTCATATGGGCCACGGCTTGCTGTTGGCTTTATAGTCCTAACAGCTCTAGAAAATATTAAAGAACACATGTTTAATGCATCCTTAAACATAGATTTTATGTGAGATAAATTTCATTAATTATCATTTAAAATATAATCATATTTAATAATTATTTTTTCCATAATATTTTTTATATATCCTTTTTTAAACACTGATTCCTTAATAATATTATTATTTAAATATAACAATTTTTCATTATACTTATCGGACAAATACCAAATATTATCTTTTTCTTCAGGGTTATCAATATATTCTGTTATACAGTATTTCCAATATAAATAAGATTCTTCTTCTGATAATTTCATATTACGATAATGAACAGCATCGTTCAAAAAGATATATGCATTACAATAGTCTAAGTTAAATAAATTAGGACACTCTAGATTATCATTTATTGAAATAAACTGTTGTATGCTACGCAAAGAATTTGGTAAAAAAGTAGACGTATTTGGTAGTTCTTGAGGAATCATGTCTCCATTCACAAAAAATGTAAAAATCCCTTCGGAAAAATTTTCTGAACTCCATTCATCTATCTCCTCAATCCAAATTGCAAATTTATATGGATCCCCAAAAATCATTTAGAACACTCCTTGAATAAAATTTATTTTCCAGGAATACCCAATTTCCTACGCAGTTGGATATTAAGTTTATCAATTCTATTCCTGTTTAAGGTTCCTGCCCAGTGATACAAATTCCTGTTGTTATCAGCACCAACCAGTAAAGGATTGCTGCCGGTAACAGTCAACTTTATGTTTTTCAGATTGTGGACACCTGCAAAAAACGCGAAGAATTCGTGAAGGCTATAGTTTGCTAAAATATATTATAGATTCAATTGAAAAATAACAGATTCAACTGTACCTTTCTTATACCTGATTTCTTTAAAGTTTTTCCCATTATCAAAACTATAAAAAAGTCTCTCTTCCTCACCAGCATATCCCATTTCTAATACTAAACAATCTATTTCACAATTACTCCCTCCACTCATATATGCAGTATCAATAGAAAATATATTACATAATTCCAGAGAATTATATTTATCTATATCAAATATTTGCTCTCCAAAATCTAAACCATTGTTTCCACCTGCATAATACTTCTCTTCAAAGGATGATTTCAAACTATTAAAAACTGTATTTAGTGTAAAATATCCATATGGGCATATCTTAGGATATATATTCTCTCCTATTATTATCTGAATTTTTCCATAAATAAAACCATTACATTCAGAGTTTTTTTCCCATAAAATCCCAAATTTTCTTGTTGAATCCATAATAATATTCATATAAATCCTTATTTTAATAACTTATTCTTTTATTGCTCGGGGTATGCTTTTTTAATTCCTGCTTTTTGTTGACTTGTTAAGGACAAGGGATTCTTCTTATCGGATGTAGAACCAGCCCAATGCCAAGGTTCATTTTTCCTATCGCCCCCATATAACGATGAATATGTCCTTTATCATCAATTGCAAATCGCTGTTTACCAATTTGTACTGAACTTTCAATTAATTGAACTGAATTCTTTGGCTCAATACCAGCATCAAACTTAAACCCTAACTGACCAGGAGTATGTTTAGGATTAGATTTATAAGTAGTTTCACTAATCGTTTTATCTGGATTTTTAATTTTTATTGAGATAGCTTGAGGGACAGGTATAGAAGACCCTGCCCCCTGTCCTTTAGACGTACCAAAATCATTCTTTTGATGACTCTTCGACGCCAATGCCGTATCCGGAATCCTGTCCCCCTTCGCAACATTGCCATTTGCAGGAATACGGATATTCCCGACCCCTGACAATAATGGATCGCTGCCGGTAACGGCCGGCTTGATGTTTTTCAGGTTGCCAACTCCCGCAATAATCGGGGCTTTTATCCTCGGATTGGGGTTGACAAAGCTCATCAGCCAGTCGGCAACGTTCAGCGCAAGCTCTTCGTTTTTCCGCTCTTCCTGCCTGATTTTGGTGTCTTTTGTCCCGCTGTGCAGCCAGGTCAGGTTACGGTATTCGGGTTTGTCCTGTCGGCGGTATTCCTCAAACAGCTTCGGATCGTTGTAGGCTTGCGGATTTCTTGCGCCGTAGTCGCGGTAGTCCCAAGTATAACCCAAGGCTTTGTCTTCGCCTTTCATTCCGATAAGGGATATGACGCTTTGATCGGTATAGCCGTCTTGGGAACCTTTGTCCACCCAGCGCAGTATCTGCCTGCGGATTCTCATCGCGGCTTCTTGGCTGCTGATTTTTCTGCCTTCGCGTTTTTCAACTTCGCGCTTGAGATCATTGGCATATTTGTCGAACTAAGTTTGATTGGGCGGTTTCAGTGCATAAGGTGATGCAGGCTACTTTTTCTGATTGCTGTGGCAACTTGTCGAAAGAAAGGACGTCTGAAACGTTTTTTCTTTTTTCAGACGGCCTCTTAGCTCAAACCTTGAGAACCGCATACGTGCGTTTCTCACACATCCTTGTTGAGTTTAGGTTGCATATGGGCTACGGCTTGCTAGTGGTGGGAAAGCAAGGGCAGCAAAGAATGCGGGCTGCACAAATAACCCTTGTCAGGCAAGGCAAAAAGGTCGTCTGAAAAAACCTGAATTTAGTTTTTCAGACGACCTTTTTCATGAGTCGGCTTCCTTAAATTTTTAAGGTGTGAAAAACGGAAGTTTTCTATTTCAAATTATTATCAATTTTCTAAACGATAATATCGTTTGGAAAAAAATGAATTCGCTTTAACTTCATAGCCTTAAATTAATTACCCAAAGAAGGCTTGACCTGACGATTTAATGTGGCTATGGTTTAATAAAAAATAACAATATCCCACATGCACACCGCAATGCTTTTTTCCCTCCTCCTTATAGAAAGGATATTGCAATGCCCTGCTTGACCCGTACGTTGCCTCGTCTGACTGTCTTCCTGCTGTCCACCTTCGCGGCATTCTCCGCAGCTGCACACGGAAACCACACACATTGGGGTTACACCGGACACGACTCCCCCGAAAGCTGGGGTGAGCTTTCTGAAGAGTTCCGTTTATGCTCTACAGGCAAAAACCAATCCCCCGTCAACATTACCGAAACCGTCTCCGGCAGACTGCCCGCCATCAAAGTCGATTACAAGCCGAGCGCGGTTAACGTGGAAAACAACGGCCACACCATCCAAGTCAACTACCCCGAAGGCGGCAATACCCTCAGCGTGAACGGTCGCACCTACACCCTGAAACAATTCCATTTCCACGTACCCAGTGAAAACCAAATCAAAGGCCGCACCTTCCCAATGGAAGCCCACTTCGTCCACTTGGACGAAAACCGCCAGCCTTTGGTATTGGCAGTATTGTACGAACCCGGCAAAACCAACGACCGCCTGGCTCCGATATGGAACGTGATGCCGATGAAAGAAGGAAAGGTAAACCTCGACAAAGCCTTCGACGCCAGCACCCTGTTGCCGAAACGGCTGAAATACTACCGCTTTGCCGGTTCGCTGACCACACCGCCGTGCAGCGAAGGCGTATCGTGGCTGCTGTTGAAAACCTACGACCACATCGATCAGGCGCAGGCAGAAAAATTCACCCGCGCCATCGGCTCGCATAACAACCGCCCCGTCCAGCCGCTTAACGCGCGCGTTGTCATCGAATAAACAGTAAAGCCATAAATGAAAAGGTCGTCTGAAAACCTAAATTTGGTTTTTCAGACGACCTTTTTTCGCTCTTCATCACAATATTTCCTGAACAAAGTCATCTGCTTGAGTTTCAACTCAAGTCGAGACCTTTGCAAAATTCCCATGAAAAGATTTGGGGAATTTTGCAAAGGTCTCACAAAGTTCCTACAGAACTAAAATGTAAAGGGCAACCTGCACTCGCATCTATCAATGTAAAGGCTGCTTTGTTTTCAGCCTGTCTGAAACGATCAAAAAACAGTATGATTTGTCTGTTTTATGTTTGGAGGAGTCATCCATGATCGCAGCTACCATCACGATCCAAGACCAAAATCTCGCCGGCAAAGTATTGCATGAGCTGTTTTTAAAATTTAGAACCAAGCACATCAGCGCGGCGGATCTGATTGCCGAACGCGTGCGGCAGGAAGTTGCAGCCTACAACAACCGCGCCGCCGATGTCCTCTTACGCCACAGCCTCGTTATCCCCACCGATCTCGGCGACATCGTGATTCGGGAAACGCACGGCAAAAAAGGCACGCACCCGCAACCTGTGGACGTGGAAAAGCAAATCGCCGTCGCTTTGAAAGCTTTTGAGCAAAATTCGTTTTTCATCCTTGCCGACAATCGCCAACTGGAAACGCTGGACGATATGGTGTGCCTGCATGACGGGCTGGTCGTCAATTTCATCAAACTCACGCCGCTAGTAGGCGGATAAGCAGCCTGAAAACCGCCGCGCAACGCTACCTCACCTTTGTAGAAGATGCCCCATACAGCCTGAATAGTGCGGACAAGAAAACCCTTACCGACGTTATCCACCTTTGCAGCGAAATAACCAACACATTGATACGCAAGGACAGTCCTATGAGCCAAAACCAAACCGTGCAGATTTCCGACAGCCACCGTGCCAAGTTCAATCAGCTTCTCAACACACTGGAAAAAGAATGGCTCCAAAGCCGTTCACACGAATACGACACGATAAACCTGAAGCTCTGCCCTAGTTTTGCCGAAGTGGAGAAAGCCGCACCCGGATACCGCGTCGATTTGCTGATCCACTGCATTGATTTGATACGCGGCTGGGGACGAAATAAAATTTTTAAAAATATGGGCGAGGACAGGATACACAATTACGGCACCATCCGTGTAGCGGTAGCGATGGCTCTGGCGCGTAAAACGTTGCCGATGACGGAGCAGGATGTGCAGCATATTTTTGCCGCCATGCTGGACGATAACGGGCTGTCCGAGCAGGAGGCAGATTACTATCCGCTCAAATATCTGATAAACCAGATCAAAAAACAGTTTCCCAATCCGAGCAAAACGCTTTCAGACGGCCTGAAAAACGCCTGCGACCGTTACCGCGTCTTTGCGGAAAACCTATGGGACAAGAAAGCCGCTACCGCCAACCTTGCCGCCCTGGCAGAACTGGCAGGCAGTTCCGCCGAAGCCTGCTTCCCCGCCCAAGATGACGAGTTTGCCCGATACGCCAATCCGCAACTTGCTGCTCTGCCACCGGAACAGCAGGACATATGGAGCAAAATCATTGCGCTTGCCCTATCCGCCAATGCAGGCAAGCCAAGCGAAAAATACCTGAAAGAATCCAAAACGCTGATCGACGCGTTGGGTGCGGACAGGTTCAAAAAAATGCTGTACGGCTGGATAGAATTTGTCTGCAACAGCGAAGTGCAGACCGAAACCGTCATCCACGGAGAATACAGTTACAGCACCCATGTCCTACCTGTTTGCAGCGTCAACCAGACCGTGCTCAAAGGGCTGGTGTGGATGTGCAGCCATTTCCACGACAGCGCCACCCTGTCCACTCTTACCCAACTTGCGCTGCATTCATACGACAAAATCCCCAATCTCGGCGCGCGCTATGCTTCCGTGGGCAACGCCTGTTTCTATGCGCTGTTCCGCTCCAAAGGGCTGGACGGCATCGCCTGCCTTTCGCGCCTGCGCCTGCGGATTAAGTTCAGCAATGTGCAAAGCGCGATTGCCAAATATTTGGACGAAGCCGCTGCGCAGCGGGGTGTATCCCGCAACGAAATCGAAGACATGGCGGTGGACAGCTTCGGCTTGCAGGAAGGCTGCCGCGACTATGACTTCGGCGGCTACACCTGCCGTCTGGCGGTAACGGGCGTAGGCAAGTCCGAACTGCGCTGGTTCAAACCCGACGGCTCGCCGCAGAAAACCGTACCCGCCTTCGTGAAAACCGACCATGCCGACAAACTGAAAAAGCTCAAAGCCACACAAAAAAACCTCAACACCACGCTCACCGCCCAACGCGACCGCTTGGACCAAATGATGCGCTCCGAACACCGCGTACCGCTGGAACACGCCGAACAGTATTACTGGCAGCACGGACTGATGTCCTGCCTCACGCGTCCGCTAATATGGCAGTTTTTCCGCGACGAAAACGATACGCAGGGTCGCGCTGCACTGTGGTTAGACGGAACATGGGTGGACGAAACGGGCGCACAAACCGATGTTTCAGACTGCCTGCAAGTCAGCTTGTGGCATCCCGCGCTTGCCACGCAGCAAAGCATCGCCCAGTGGCGTCAACTGCTGCTGGACAAAGAAATCCGCCAGCCGTTGAAACAGGCATACCGTGAAATCTATCTGCTCACCGAAGCCGAAATCAACACCAAAACATACAGCAACCGCTTTGCCGCCCACATCCTGAAACAACACCAATATATGACGCTTGCCAAAGGACGCGGCTGGAGGGGCTCGCTGGCCGGTGCGTGGGACGGTAGCGACGACGCAACCGTATCGTTGGATTTGCCCGAATACAACCTACGCGCCGAATTTTGGACAAACGCGGTGGATAGCGAAGAAGCATGGACGGAAAGCGGTATCTGGCAGTATGTCAGTACCGACCAAGTGCGCTTTCACCGGTTGGACGACGATTACCATGCCACTGTGCTGGACTTAATTGATATTCCGCCGCGCGTGTTTTCCGAAGTGTTGCGCGACGTGGATTTGTTTGTGGGCGTGGCCAGCGTAGGTAATGACCCGACCTGGGAAGACAACGGTGGAGAGGCACGTTTTTACAGCTACTGGCAAAGCTATTCCTTCGGTGACTTGGGCGAAGTCGCCAAAACCCGCAAAGCCGTATTGGAAACCCTGCTGCCGCGCCTGAAAATTGCCAAGGTTGCCCACATAGACGGCAACTTCCTCGTCGTACAGGGCAAGCTGCGTACCTACAAAATCCACATCGGCAGCAGCAACATCCTGATGCTGCCGGATGATCAATACCTCTGCATCGTACCCGACAGCCGCAAAAAAGACGTATCCGACAAGCTGTTTATTCCGTTTGAAGGTGACAACACGCTCTCAGTCATCCTCTCCAAAGCCATGCTGCTGGCGGAAGACGACAAGATTACCGACAGCACGATTACCTCGCAGATTCAGCGGTAAATTGGGATAGCCTGAAAACGCAAATGCCCCATCCTTGCGGTTTCAGGCTGTTTGGGAACACAAGACGCGTAGGCAGCATATGTCCTCCCGACGGAAAGAACACAATACATATTTTTACCATAAATATATTGCTTTTCATTTGATTTAGATAACCGACAACATCATGAAGCCTGCTTTTTGCCTCCCAATATTGCTTTTACTTTCAGCCTGCCGTCCTGAAGCTGAGACAGCCGACACGGCTGCACCAACGGCGCGTAAGCCTTCTTATTACGAGTCTGAAAAGCGTCAACCAACAGCCACTCCAATTAAAACACAAATTCCTGTGTTATCTGCAATCAAAAGTCAGGCTGATTTTGACTTACTTTCGCGTATCTATGAGCAAGGTAGTGAATATGAAATTCCTCATATCCTCTTTCTCATCGATCGTGAAGATGATAACCGTACCGACTACATCAATACTCCCAAATTTCGGCTGCATGAGCATTATCTGGCTACTATCTTGAAACCCATGCTGTCAAAAACTGAATTGAATCAACAATACCGTAGTCCTAATCGGCGTTATCTGTTTGGTACGATCAGTTGGCAGAATAGTACTCAGGAATATGTTTATGAGTTTTGGGAAGGAGACAAAATCACGCCTGAATTGTTGAAATTGGCAGCAGGTTGTCTGAAAGACAGTTTCTACGCTCCGTTGCGTTATAAAACCAATTCTTTATGGCAGGAAACCGTTGCTGAGCAAAGTAAAGTTCCTTTTATTACCCAAGAAAGTTTGATTAAAAATTTCCCCTACCTGCCTCTAAACCAAGGTAAAGCGATAGGCACATTACGCGTTATTGCCAAAGAAGATGATCTTTATAATGTCGGTGCCGATGATATTATTATTTTGAAAGAGGTTCCCCTAGAGCTGCCACCTGTGGCGGGGATTATCAGTGAGAAACCATCTACTGCACTATCGCATGTGAATGTATTGGCACGCGGCTGGGGGATTCCAAATATTTACCTTAAAGACGCAGAAAAAATCCTAGCCCCATATATTCGCTGTCGTATCGAATTTGAAGCGACTGCTAAGCAATACCGAATTGTCCAAACCAACCGGAACACTACCAGTAAAAGCTTTTCAGACGGCCTTACCCTGCCCCAACCTGATGTTTCCGATTACAGCCTTCGGGCTTTGACAAACCTGCGCCGTGATGACAGCCATTACTGCGGCAGTAAGGCTGCCAACCTCGGCCATATCCGCGCCCATATTGCAGGCAGTAATGTACCTGATGGATTCTGCATTCCGTTTGCCTACTATCAAGCCATGATGGATAGACTGGGTATTAACGCAACAACACTGGCACACATCGAAACACAAAGTGATGGAGACAACCGCAAGCGCCGCACTGCTTTACTCACACTGCAGAAAAAAATTACCGATGCCGAAATCCCGTCAGAATGGAAGCACAGATGGGCTGAGCAATGGCGTAATCAATTAAACAGCAAAGGCGTGTTTATCCGCAGCTCCTCTAATTCCGAAGACCTGCCCAATTTCAGCGGCGCAGGACTGTACACCACAGTGCCAAATGTTACTGATGAAAACGCGTTGGCTGAAGCAGTGAAGCAATCTTGGGCTTCTGTCTTCAATTACAGCGCATACGAAGCCCGCCGTATTGCCGGATTGCCTCACGATAGCGTGAAAATGAGTGTCTTTGTGCAACAAAGCATCAATGCAGATTTCTCCGGCGTGTTGGTTACCATCAATCCTTATGATATTGCTCAGAAAAACAGCTCCTACATTGCCGCCAAACGCGGGTTGGGTATTCGTGTCGTTGAGGGCAAACGGGTAGCCGAACAGGTAGTCTATAACCGTCGCAATGATTCTGTACAACGTCTCAGCTCCTCTAATGAAACCACAGCGTTGCAACTGGATAAAAACGGTGGAGTACGAGAAGTTCCTGTAACCAGTGGTAACGTGATGAATCAAGAACAAATACGTCGCCTTGACCAAACCGGCCAACAAATCAAACAGCTATTTGCAAATGGTGAGCAGGACATCGAATGGGCGTTTGATAATGGTAAGCTTGTTATCCTCCAGGCACGACCGTATCTAAACGGCACACGTTAAAGTAAAAGGCCGTCTGAAATTATCGTTTCAGACGGCCTTTGCATCATGAATTAGTTATACCCTATACTTCCCGTTCTCCAAGGAACTATGATGTCAAAACAACTCACTTTTTATTTTATTCGCCATGGCCGTACCCAATGGAACGAACAAGGACTTTTACAGGGATCCGGCAATTCACCACTAACCGAACAAGGAATTGCAGGAGCTCAGAAAACCGGCGTAGCGCTACAACAAGTAGAATTTACCGCTGCTTACTCCAGCATTTTACAACGTGCTATTGATACGGCTGGCCATATTATCGGCCAGCGTCCCATTCCTCTTTTTCAACACTGTGGACTAAATGAACAATCTTTTGGAAGTTGGGAAGGTATGCAGATCGCTGACTTGCGGAAGCTAACCGAATTCAAACAACTGACCAATGACCCGGCAGCTTATAAAGCATTAAGCAATGGTGGCGAAACCTTTGAACAATTAGCAGTACGTGCAATGGACGCCCTTTACGATATCATTAAGGTACATCAATCGGGTGCTAATATTTTAGTGGTATCGCATGGCCATACCTTGCGACTTTTATTGTCCTTACTGGGCGGAGCGACTTGGGAAAACCATCGTGATGAGGGTAAATCCGTGTCATTGTTAAATACTTCGATCAGTATTGTGAAATACAATAGTGAAAGCGGTTTTCATATTGAGCAGCTTAACGATGTGGCTCATTTACAATAATTACCTATTTCACACATCGACACACTGTTAGCGCAAGCCCCAATACGCTCGTTTTAAATCTACTCATTATTTTTTATTTTAAATCTCAACTAAAACAAGGTCTTTTCTGTATTAATGTCTTTATCGTAAATTCTAAAAAACCGTTTGAACTTGAAGATTCAAATGGTTTTTTAGTATCAACTTATTTATATTCATACTTTTAAATACGGCTAAATTTTAAAATTTAATCCTCCTTCAAATCCCTGCTTACCCCATCAAGATCTGCCAGTACTTAACCCTGCTTTTCCATTTTCCCACAAAGTTTTCAGCAATACTTTCCACGCCGACAATTTAGGATCAGGCTGTTTTCCTTGTCCGATCAAGTCCATTTGCGTCATATACCAGTTCATTTCCAACATTGCCCCTGCTTTTTTATCAACCAATGCCACGCCAGTTTTGATGCGGTCAGTTTGTACGGTTTGGTAAGAGCCGTTTTGCATTTTGTTCGCCAAATCAGGGACTAAGGCAAACGGACGAGCAACACCGACCAAATCTAAATGGCCGCTGGATAAGGCATCTTCCATTGCGCTTTGTGAACGGAAGCCACCAGTGATAATCAATGGAACTTGGCTGACTGCACGGGCTTTTTCGGCGTAATCAATGAAGAAGGCTTCACGTTTACGGGTGCTGTCTTTGGCAGCGAGCATTTGCGGGCTTTCGTAGTTGCCACCGGAAACTTCAATAAAATCAATGCCCATTTCCGATAGTTTTTGCACCACCTGCACCGATTCGCTTTCGTCAAATCCGCCTTTTTGGAAATCTGCCGAATTGAGTTTTACACCTACCAAGAAATCTTTGCCCACGGCAGCGCGGATGGCGGTGTAGGTTTCCAAAAGGAAGCGCATACGGTTTTCCAAACTGCCGCCCCATTGGTCTTGGCGGCGGTTGTGGTGCGGCGAGAGGAATTGGCTGATGAGATAGCCGTGCGCGGCGTGAATTTGTACGCCTGAAAAGCCTGCCTGCTCGGCAATTTCGCGGTTTGCACGAATTGCTGAATCAGCCCGTTGATTTCATCGGCAGTCAATTCACGCGGCGGATTGATGAAGCCATCCATGCCCACCAACGGCACGGCGCTCGGCGCAAGTGGGGTTTTATTGATCACCGCAGGCGACTGTTTGCCCGCATGGTTGATTTGCATGATGAGCAGCGTGTCGTTTTGCGTGCCGGCATTCGCCCATTTTTTCAGCATCTCAAGGCTGCGGCCGTCTGAAATCACCACATCGTTTATCGAACCTTTGCCGCTTTCGGCGACCATCACATTGCCCGTAACCAACACACCTGCACCGCCTTTTGCCCAAGTGTCGTAGAGGCGGACAAGTTTTTCAGACGGCTGGTCGTTTTGGGCAAGTTGCTCTTCCATGGCGGATTTGAAGATACGGTTTTTGGCGGTTTTACCGTTTTGAAAAGTGAATGGCGTGAATAACATAATCGTTCCTTTAAGTTGATAAGTTTAAAAATGTGAACGTATTTGAGTAAAAATAAAGGGTCAACGGATAACCCTATTTTGAAAGCGGGCAATTTTGTGCCATCAAATCGGCAAGCTGTTTCAATCTCGCCACCACATCCGCCATGGCAATACTGTAAAACCGCTCTTTGCCGACCTGCTCCACCGCCACCGCCCCGGCTTGCAACATGATTTTCAAATGATGCGACACCGCAGGGCGCGACAGATGCAGATGCTCGGTCAGCTCATTCACATTCATCTTGCCATGTTCCCACAGCACGCGCAGGATTTGATGGCGGTTTTCATCGCTCAACACGGTAAAAATGGGAATGCACTCGCGCATTAAATTCATCGTTTGTTGTGGCATATTCGGATTCTTGAGTTTATATGTTTAAAAACTTGAACGCATTTTAGAAGGAATGAAGGGGAATGTCAAAGGGGATTTTCAGAAGATGGTTTTAGTGTACAAATCACAGCGTTTCATCAATAATCATATCAGTCTGCAAGCCGTTTCAGACGACCTTTTCGTAATAAAGAGCGGTCAAATTTTTAAGTATTTTGCAAATCATCTTAAAAATTTGACCGCTTGCATCATTATCAAGACCGCAGCCGTCTGAAACATTGATAGACCGGTTACTGATGTCCGCTTTCTGCTACTTTTGTCCATTTTGCCAATGTCTGCTTCATCTGTGCCTGAGGGATGAAGCGGGCCATCCGTTCTACTTCCTTGCCTTGATAAAACAGCAGCCATGCAGGTACGGTCAGCACGTGGAAACGTCCGGCCATTTCGGGTATTTCAGCAATATCGGCTTTTACGGCATACACATTTCCTTCCTCCGCCAAAGCTGAGTCGAGCTGGGCGCCCACGACCGTACAAACACCGCAGATTGGGGCTTTGATGTACAGTGATACTAAAGGGTGTGTGGCGATGGCCTGTTCGATGTCTTTCAAAGTGTGCAGTTGTTGCATGCCATGTACTCCTTTGAGCGATTAAGCCCTTTTCTAGTTGTCCAGAAAAGGGGCTTTTAACGAAATGAAAACAAGAAAACGTTTTGAGTCGTCTAGATTTTTTCCACAACCACTTTTGCCCGCGCTTTCAGGCTGTTCAACACTGGGGAGGTAGCGGCGGAGCGGTCGGCGAAATTTTGCAGGGTAGGAAGGTCGGCGTCGGCTTTTACTTTTATGGTTAGCACCAGATTATCCAGTCCGCCGTAGCCATCTTCCATGCCGCACAGTTTGGCCATGTCGATACCGCCGCTTGCGGATATTTCAAACTGTTCCAGTTCCACGCCTGCTTGTGCTGCTTGCAACTCGAAACCTATGGCGCAGCAGCCTGCAGCAGCACCGATCAGGTATTCCATCGGACTTGGGGTGGCGTTTTCACCGCCCATGTTTTTCGGTTCGTCTGTGGTAAAGGCAGGGAAGCGGCGCACGGAGATTTCGTTCTTCGTGCCGGATACCCAGCGCGAATCGGCGAGTAATACTGCCTTGCCTTTTGCATGGTCGTTTTCAACCGCTGCCATGGTAGTTCGGAAACGTTCGATATCTAACCCGTTAATCATGTTTTGTCCTTTCATATGATGAATTGCAGATGGTTTTTCGCTACACTTACACGCCCATTTTCCACGCGGAGATGCGCTTCAAATTATCCACCGTGTCGTGATTGACGATGGCGGCGAACGTGCCGTCCAGTTTGGCAATTTCGGCTTTGTCTTCATTACTAAGCGCAAAGTCAAAGACATTCAAGTTTTCCGCCATGCGTTCGGATTTAGTGGATTTTGCCAACACGATGATGTCGCGCTCAATCAGCCAGCAGGTAATCACTTGCGCCACGGATTTGCCATATTTCGTACCAATTAGCGACTGACAAAATGGTGGGCAAAAGTCCACCACTTCAAGTTGATGTTTTATCATTAACCAAACACTTTTTTCAAATGTGCTTGGTAGTCTGCGAAGTATTGTTCTACTTGTGGATTTTTAACTACATCGTTACATGTAAATGTCGGTAGACGGGTCAAACCGATGAACTCGTTGAGTTTGTGGAAAGGCATGTACACAGCATCCACATCTTTGCCTTCAAAGAAGTCGCCTTCACGGGTGAACGCTTCAATCGGCGCATTCCAAGTAAGCGAAAGCATGTGTTTTTTGCCTTGCAACAAACCACCTGTACCGAAGCCTTCAGTTGGACTAACACGATGACGGCCATCACTGTGGTAAAGCTTGCCGTGTCCAGCGATAAATACTTCGTCTATGTATTTCTTCACTGTCCAAGGCTCGTGCATCCACCAAACAGGCATCTGCCAAATCACGGCATCCATCCACAAGAATTTTTCGATTTCTGCCTCAACATCATAGCCAGCATCAATCACAGTTTCTTTTACATTGTGTCCAAGTGCGGTCAAAACGTCTTTTGCTTTTTTGTGAAGCGTGTTGTTTAACTCACCATGCGAATGGCCGAAAGCTTTACCACCGTTTAATAATAAAATATTCATTTTTACTCCTAGAATAAATAATTTATAAAAAAGGGATGTGATGTTTGCGGTTATTGTCCCGTTTTCCATGAAGCGATACGTTTCAAATTATCCACCGTGTCGTGATTGACGATGGCGTCGAACGTGCCGTCCAGTTTGGCAATTTCTGCTTTGTCTTCATCACTGAGGGCAAAGTCAAAGATGTTCAAGTTTTCCGCCATGCGTTCGGGTTTGGTGGATTTTGCCAATACAATGATGCCACGTTCCACCAGCCATCGGGTAATCACCTGCGCCACGGATTTGCCGTATTTCGCACCGATTTTGCTTAACACGGGATTGTGGAAAATATCGTTTTTGCCTTCAGCAAACGGCGCCCATGCTTCCACGGCGATACCTTCAGCCTGCAAAGCGGAAACGGCTTCGTTTTTTTGTTGGAACGGATTAATTTCAATCTGATTGGCTTGCGGCATCACTTTATTGAATAGTCCCAAATCCACCGCACGCACCGGCGAAAAATTGCTCACGCCGATGGCGCGGATTTTGCCGGCTGCCTGATATTCTTCCAGCGCGCGCCATGTACCGTAGCTGTCGCCGTAAGGCTGATGAATCAGCACCATATCGATGTAATCCAAATTCAGACGGCCTAATGAACGATCCAGCGAGGCCTTGGCGGCTTCGTAGCCGAAATTTTCTACCCAAATTTTGGTGGTAACAAACAATTCTTCGCGTGCCACGCCGCTGTTTTTAATCCCCAAACCGACTTCGGTTTCATTCATATAAACCTGCGCGGTGTCGATGTGACGATAGCCTGCCTTGATGGCGGCAATCACGGCCTGTTCAGTTTCTGCGGGCGGAATTTGGAATACGCCGAAACCAAGTGCAGGAATTTGTACGCCGTTGTTTAATGTGATGTTTTGCATGATATTGTCTCCTGTTTGTTCTCATAAACGTGTAGCCATTTTAGCCCGTGTTTTTATTGAGATAAATTAGGTTTGGTTTTATGATGTCGTGAATTAAATTCACTAATCACCTAAAACGGGGTAGGAAAATGCAGAACTTTAACGAGCTGAATTATTTTTTGACGTTGGCGCAAACACAGAGTTTTGTAAAAGCGGGACAGCTTTTGGGGATTTCTTCTTCGGCGTTGAGCCACAGCATGAAAAATCTGGAAACGCGGCTGAACCTGCGCTTGTTCAACCGCACTACGCGCAATGTGTCGCTGACCGAAGCCGGACAGCAGCTTTTCGACCAACTTTCCCCGCTTTATCAAGCCATAAACCAAGAAGTCGATGCATTAAATGATTTTTTAAATACGCCATCGGGATTGATTCGTATCAATGCCCCGTCGATGGCAGCGGAAGCCGTGTTGTATCCAAAATTAAAGCCGATTTTGAACCAATACCCGAAAATCCGCTTGGAAATCGTGGTGGACGATCGTTGGGCAGATATTGTGAAAGAGGGATTTGATATGGGCGTTCGGTTAGGTAACAAGGTAGCGAAAGAGATGATTGCGGTGCCGATTTCTGCGCCGCTCAAAATGGTATTGGTTGCCTCGCCCGATTATTTGGCGCAACACGGTTCACCGAAAAATATTGATGATCTGCAACAGCACCGCCTTATCGGCATAAAACTCTCTGCTGAACACGGCACGGAGATGCAGTGGGAATTCAAATACAAAAAAGAGCTGATTACGTTCACGCCAAAATCGCACTTTTCCATCAACAATCATCTGCGCCGGCAAGCCGTTTCAGACGGCCTTGGCATTACGTGGATAGCACATATGAGCGTAGCGGATGCACTCAATTCGGGGCACCTGGTCGAGCTGTTGCCTGAATACGCAATCACTTACGAACCGTTTTACCTCTATTACCCCAGCCGCCGCGGGCATTCCAATGTATTTAAGTTGATTGTGGATGCGTTAAAAGTAAAAGCCGTCTGAAATTTCAGACGGCTTTTTTCATAACAAAGAGAGGCCAAATTTTCCAGTATTTTTGCAAATTCTCTTTAAAAGATGATCGCTTATCAATCTAGCCTCACAGTCTCTCCGTCTTCCGGAACGTTCACACGGCTTTCAATGCCTTGACCGCGTATAAATTTACGCATATCGGCGCGGCTGACGGCGGTATGATTCACGGTATCCATGTGTACGGTGATGATTTTAGCTTTAGGCATGACTTGGCTGGCTTTTAATACATCAGCCGTCCCCATAATAATGCCGTCTGAAATGCCTGAAATCAGGGCGTAGCCCGTGTTCATAATCAGATAATCGGGTTCGTAGCGGTTCAATGCTTTGTTTACATCTGCCGTCCACACAGTATCACCCATAATATAAGCGGTTTTGTGTCCGCTGCTTTGGAATACCACACCCATTGCATCACCTAAGATTTCGGCTAGCTGTGGGTTGGCATACATGGCTTCTGTACCATGTACGCCGCCGGTTTTGCTGATAGTTACGCCGTTGAAGACAGCGCTGCCGTTCAACACACGTACATCAGTAAAGCCTTGGCTACGGATTTTTGCCGCGTCGGCTTGGTGCTGCACATATACGGGCAGGTTTTTCGGAATGGAACGTGCGGCGGTTTCGTCCCAATGGTCTTCGTGAGTATGGGTAACGATAACTGCATCCACACCGTCCAAAATTTTATTCACGCTCATCGGCAGCCCGACCAGCGGCATTTTGGCTTGGTTATTGAACGTGCCGGCAAAGCCGTTCATAGAATGCTTGGGGGCGAAAAACGGGTCAATCAAAAACGTCTGCCCTGCATATTCGACCTTGGCGGTAGCGTTACGGATATGTTGGTATGAATCGTCTGCCCAAGCGGAAAAGGCTGTCGCGCCCAAAACAGTGGCAAGAATAAATTGCTTGAATTTCATGATGTTGCTCCTTAAAAAATCATGGAGCGTATTTTAAGCAGCAGGTGCATCGGCTAAAATAGGCAATATTGCCAATAAACGTAAGGATAGTGCCAAAATGTCGTCTGAAAACGAGCGTAACGAGTTTTGCCAAAATCAAACTGTCCCCAAAATCGTGTTATATGCTCAATCGGGCATGAATGATTTTGTCTTCAACATTCCCTTTTCTGTTTTTCAGACGACCTATCGGAACAATCCGCTCTTTGACCTGAAAATCTGTTCCGATGACAGCAAAGACGTCATCACGGCACTGGGCGCAAGCATTCCCGTACACGGCGGCTTGGATTTGACGGAAGAAGCCGACATCATCGTCATCGCAGGCTGGCGCAATATTGAAGAAGCCCCGACACCCGAGTTGAGTACACATTTACAGAAAGCAGTACAACGTGGTGCGCATATCACCGCCCTATGTTACGGCACTTACGCCCTTGCCTACACAGGACTTTTAGACGGCAGAACCGCCGCCACCCACTGGCTTGCCGAAGACGACTTTGTCCGCCGTTTCCCTAAAATTCATCTGGATACCAACCGCCTATATGCGGAAGACGGCAACTTTTTAACATCGGCAGGTGCGGCGGGCGGGCTGGATTGCTGCCTGTACCTCATCCGCAAAATCCACGGTGCAACCGTTGCCAACGACCTTGCCCGTACCTTGGTTGCGGCACCACACCGCGAAGGTGGGCAGGCACAGTTTATCCACCGACCTGTCGAACGTCGTACCGCCGATGACAAAATCAATCACTTATTGGACGAACTGCGCCAAAACCTTGCCACCCCATACCGCTTGGATGATTTGTCCAAAAAATTAGCCGTTTCCCGCCGAACCTTTATCCGCCATTTTTCTCAAGCCACAGGCATGAATTTCGGTGAGTGGCTCACCACAGAGCGGCTATGGCAGGTACAGGATTTGTTGGAAAATACGGATTTGCCGATAGAACGCATCGCCGAACAAAGCGGCTTCGGCAGCGCGGCAAACCTGCGCTTGCAGTTTAAAGCCAAGTTTAAAATCAATCCGAATGCCTGGCGGAAAGTATTTGGCAGATAGCTAAACACAATACCCCCTCCAAGCGCAGGCTGCTTTTAAAGGCCGTCTGAAATCCCAAAAAGCAGCCTGCACTTTTCAGACGGCCTTTTTTCTTTTTCAAAGAGTAGAAAGATTTCAAAGAGTTTTTATAAATCATCTTCAAAATCCAAACGCTTGTTCTATCCTAATCATTTATATTCAAAGATGACAAGCTCAATCTCATCCTCGCCAATAGAGATAGCGGCTCTTATATGGATACAAGATGCCGTCTGAAAGTTGAGTTTCAGACGGCCTTTGTGTAATGTGAGCTTTCCTACCATTTTGCATTGCATCGATGAATCATACTTCCTCTACGATGTAAATTATGTAAACACTGTGTTGATGGTTTATCATAGCAAAGCCTGCACCAAGCAATCATAAATACCGCAATATGTATAAAATCAAAAACCAATAAGAGAAAAAATGAATAAACAACAACTTGCAGCCAAAATTTGGCAATCTGCGAATAAAATGCGTTCCAAAATTGAAGCGAACGAGTACAAAGACTACATCTTAGGCTTTATTTTTTACAAATTTCTTTCTGATAAATTAGAAAAATTTGCCCTTGAACAAGGCTTAGAAAGATCAAATTTTGCCGATGAGCTTACCGAATCTAACGGGGTGCTTGTCAACCATGTCAAAAGAAACCTCGGTTATTTCATCAGCTACGAACACCTATTCTCAACTTGGTTAGCCCAAGGCTCGGATTTCAATATTGCCAACGTACGCACAGCAATGAGCGCTTTCAGCCGCAATATTGCAGAAAACTACATCTCAGTTTTTGACGGCATTTTCAAAACCTTAGAATCCGGTTTGAGCAAATTGGGCGATACCGCTGCCAGCCAAACCAATGCGGTGAAAGACCTTTTCGTGCTGATTGCCGATATTCCGATGGACGGCAAACAGGGCTATGACGTATTGGGCTTTATTTACGAATACCTGATTAGTATGTTTGCTGCCAACGCAGGCAAAAAAGCGGGCGAATTTTATACGCCGCACGAAGTATCTTTGCTGATGTCTGAAATCATTGCCGACCATCTCAAAGACCGTGAAGAAATCAGCATTTACGACCCGACCAGTGGCTCAGGTTCATTACTGATCAACATCGGCCATAGCGTTGCCAAACATCTCAAAAGCGCCGACAGCATCAAATATTACGCACAAGAATTAAAAGAAAACACTTACAACCTCACGCGCATGAATTTGGTCATGCGCGGCATTTTGCCGAGCAATATTTTCACCCGCAATGCCGATACATTAGAAGACGACTGGCCGCTGGAGGGCGAGCCGCTGTATCTGGATGCCGTAGTGTCCAATCCGCCCTATTCCCAGCCGTGGAATCCCAAAGACAAAGAAGGCGACATCCGCTACAAACGTTTTGGCGTCGCCCCGCAGGCAAAAGCCGATTTTGCCTTTCTATTGCACGACCTCTTCCACTTAAAACCCGACGGCATCATGACCATCGTCTTGCCGCATGGCGTGCTTTTTAGAGGTGGCGAAGAAGAGAAAATCCGAAAAAATCTGATTGAATACAATCATATTGATGCCATTATCGGTCTGCCTGCCAATATCTTTTTCGGCACTGGCATTCCCACCATCATTATCGTTTTACGCCAAGAGCGCGAACGTAACGACGTGCTGATGATTGACGCCTCCAAACATTTCATCAAAGTGGGCAAAAACAACCATTTGCAGGCAAGCGACATCAAGCGCATTGTCGATTGCGTGACCCATCGCCGGGAATTGCCTAAATTTTCCCGCATTGTGCCGAAAGCCGAAATTGTGGCAAACGGCTACAACCTCAACATTCCGCGCTATGTCGATTCCGCCGAACCAGCGGAGCAATGGGATATTTTCGCTACCATACACGGCGGCATTCCCAAAGCAGAGTTGGCACAATTTGCAGACTACTGGGCAGCCTTTGACGGCTTGCAGGCTGCTTTGTTCACCGATAACGGCACACCTTATGTGCAGCCCAAAACCGACAATCTCAAAGCCGCCATTCAAAGCCACGCCGGCGTGCTGAATTACCAAGCGCAATTTGCCCAAAACTTTGCCGATTTCACTGCCAGCTTGGAAAGCCTGCTGATTGAGCCGATGGAAACGCTCAATATTTCCCAAACCCAGCAGCAACTTGCCGAACTCATTCGGGAAAAAGTGCAGGCAATGCCCTTATTGGATTTTTATACCGCCTATCAAAAACTTGATGACCTATGGCGTGCTGATGTGGCAGGCATTGCCGCCGATTTGGAGATGATTCAAACCGAAGGCAAACAAGCAATTAAGCAGGTTGATCCTTTTATGGTGTTGAAAAAAGACAGCAAAACCAAAAAAGAAGCCGAAGTACAAGACGGCTGGGTGGGGCATATTCTGCCGTTTGAATTGGTGCAAGCCGTCAAACTGCCGCAGGAATTGGCAAACCTGAAAGCCAAAGAAACCCGCTTGGCGGAAATTGCCGCCGAAATGCAAAGCATTTTGGAAAACCTGAGCGAAGAAGAAAAAGCCTGCCCTGCCGTCAATGAAGAAGGCGACGGCTTTATCAATGCCGAAATTCCCAAAGCCTTGCAACAAGAATTAGAAGCCGACGGCGTAGCGATTGCCAAAAAAGCCGACTTGACCAAAGCCATCGACAAACACATTTTTGCCGAAGAAAGCCTGGGCGCAAAATTGCAGGCTGCCTATAAGCTGCTTGCCGAAGAAAAAACGCTTAAGGCAGAACTCAAAACCCTATCCGCCGAGCTTCACAGCAAAACCAAAGCCGCCATTGAAGCCCTGGATGATGCCGAAGCCCTCGATTTGCTCCGCCAAAAATGGTTTGTTCCGCTCAATGCGGCGATGTGCAGGCTGCCTGAAAACATGCTGGCGCAATTCAGCCAAAAACTGACCGCACTTTGCGACAAATATGCCGACACCTATCAGCACATCAGCGAGCGTAAACAAGAAAGCGCCGCCGCACTGGCGCAAATGATGGACGAACTCACCGGCAGCGAGTTTGACTTGCAGGGCATTGCCGCATGGCAGACGATTTTGAAAGGCTAAGGGGACAAAATGAATAAGCAACAAGAGCCACGTTTGCGGTTTAAAGGGTTTACAGAAGAGTGGAAAAATAAAACTTTAGGCGATTTAGGAAGAGTAGAAATGTGTCGCCGTATTTTTAAAGAGCAAACCCAGCCAAGTGGTGAAATTCCCTTTTTTAAAATCGGTACATTTGGACAAGAACCAGACGCATTTATCAGTAGTGAATTATTTGAGGAATACCGCCAAAAATACCCTTATCCTAAACAAGGAGATATTTTAATTTCTGCTGCGGGTACAATTGGCCGAACGGTTAAATTTACAGGGGAGAATGCGTATTTTCAAGATAGCAACATAGTTTGGTTGCGTTTTGATGAAAGCCAAATAACTTCAACATTTTTAAATATCACATACCAAAATATTAAATGGGATTTAGAAGGAAGCACAATCAAGCGGTTATATAACAGTGATTTATTATCAGCAGAAATAACTGTACCTTCCCTTCCTGAACAAACCCACCTCGGTTTGTTTTTCAGTCGTTTAGACAGCCAAATTGCCGAGAGCCGTGCGGTATTGGAAAAAAGCCGTCAGCTTAAAAAGGCAATGCTGGCAAAAATGTTCCCCGCAAACGGTGAAAAAATACCAAAAATCCGCTTTAAAGGGTTTGAGGGGGAATGGGAGACATATCAAATTTGTGATTTATTTAGAATTACTCGTGGTAATGTCTTAGCTACGACAAATTTAGTAGATAATAAAAATGAAGATTATTGTTATCCTGTCTATAGTTCACAAACGAAAAATAAAGGTCTGATGGGATATTGGAAACATTACCTGTTTGAAAATGCGATTACTTGGACAACTGATGGAGCAAATGCTGGAGATGTAAATTTTCGTTCAGGGAAATTCTATTGCACAAATGTGTGTGGGGTTCTAATTAATGAAGAGGGTTTTGCAAATCAATGTATTGCTGAGATTCTCAATTTAGTTACACACAGCTATGTATCCTATGTTGGAAATCCTAAATTGATGAATAATGTAATGGCGGAAATTCCTATACTTATTCCACCAACCATTAAAGAACAAACCGCTATCGGTAATTTCTTCCGCCAACTAGACGAAACCATTGCCTTACAGTCGGCAGAAGTCGAAAAATTAAACCAACTCAAAAAAGGGCTGTTGGCGGCGATGTTGGTATAGGGCAGTGTCCCTGCCCATGATTGAGGCCGTCTGAAAAATTGTAGTAGCGCCCTTACGGAGAAAAAGAATGTTTAATAAAGAAGCTGATTTTGAAAACGCACTGATTGCCTTGCTTGCCACCAAAAGCTGGGAAAAGGAAGTGTTGCGCTATCCTACCGAAGAAGAGTTGATTGCCAACTGGCAGGCGCATTTGAATAAAACCAACCAACATATCGACAAGCTCGATGTGCCGTTGCTTCGCACGGAAATGAACCAGATTTTGGAGCAGGTGCAGGCATTGAAAACGCCTTATGCGTTAAACGGCTTTATCAATGGCAAAACGGTGGCCATCAAGCGTGAAAATGAGGAAAGCCGTCATTTCGGCAAGGAAGTGTCGTTGGATATTTTCGACCGTGAGGAAATTTCTGCCGGCAAAAGCCGCTATCAAATTGCCCAGCAGCCCCAATTTACTCCTCGTTCGGATTTATACCCTAAGCAGCGAGGCGATTTGATGCTGTTAATCAACGGCATGCCGATGTTTCATATTGAGCTGAAGCGTTCAGGTGTGCCGATTAGCCAAGCGACCAATCAAATTGAGCGATACCATAAGGCAGGCGCGTTTTCGGGCATTTTTAGCCTGGTGCAGGTGTTTGTGGCGATGACGCCGGAAGAATGCCGCTATTTTGCCAATACCGGCGGTCAATTAAATCCGGCGTTTTATTTCCGTTGGGCGGATTTTAATAATGTGTATATGAACGATTGGGATAAGGTGGCGACGCATTTCCTCTCGATTCCGATGGCGCATCAGTTTATCGGCGATTACACCATTGCCGATGCGAAAGACGAGCAGCTGAAAGTGTTGCGCAGCTATCAGTATTATGCGGTCAACAAAATTGCCGACACAGTGGCAAAAACAGATTGGACTTCGGGCAATCAGCGAGGCGGCTATATTTGGCATACCACAGGCTCGGGTAAAACGATGTCGAGTTTTAAGTCGGCGCAGTTAATCAGCCGCCGCAAAGATGCGGATAAGGTGATTTTCTTGCTCGACCGTATTGAGCTGGGCAAGCAATCTCTGGAGGAATATCAGAATTTTGCCGATAGTAAAGATGATGTGCAGGCAACGGAAAACACCGCTATTTTGCTCGCCAAGCTGAAAAGCAAACAAGACCGCGACCGCTTAATCGTTACGTCCATCCAGAAAATGAGCAATATCAAGGCGGAAGAAGGGGTAAATGAGGCTGACATCGAGCAAATCAGTGGTAAACGTTTGGTGTTTATCGTTGATGAAGCCCACCGCACTACTTTTGGCGATATGTTGCTCACCATTAAGCACACCTTCCCCAATGCGATTTTCTTCGGCTTTACCGGCACGCCGATTGAAGAAGAAAACGCTAAGAAAAATTCAACCACTGCCACGGTTTTCGGCAATGAATTGCACCGATATTCGATTGCAGACGGCATTCGTGATGAAAATGTGCTGGGCTTTCACCCCTTCCATATCCGCACCTTTAAAGACAGCGATTTACGCAGATCTGTCGCTTTGCAAGAAGCCAAAGCAACAGATGAAAGCGAAGTATTTGCCGATGACCAAAAGAAAAAAATCTACAATCAATTTATGAATGATGTGCCGATGGCGGGAGAATATACGTCAGACGGCAAATATCAAAAAGGCATTGAAGATTATATACCCAATGTGCAATATCAAACGCCGGAACATGTGAATGCAGTGATTGACGACATGCTGGATAATTGGCCACGCCTCAGCCAAGGCAAAAAATATCATGCCATTTTTGCCACCAGCTCTATTCCCGAAGCGGTCAATTATTACCGCCTAATTAAAGCCAGAATTGCTGAGAAAATCAGAATTGCTGAGGAAGTCGGAAATTCTGAGGAAGCTAAAAATTCCTTGCCGAAACTGACCGCCCTTTTCGATCCGAATATACTTAACGATGGGCAAGGCAACGACAAGGAAATATGGATTGCCGAAATTTTGGAAGATTACAACGCCCAGTTCGGCACAAGCTTCGGCTACGCCACTTATTCCCGATTTAAAACGGATTTGTCGGATAGGTTGTCGCATATCAATGCGTATAAGAGAATCAAGCCCGACGAGCAGCTGGATTTGTTGATTGTGGTCGATCAGATGCTGACAGGCTTTGACAGCAAATGGCTCAATACGCTCTATTTAGACAAAATTTTGGATTACGCCAACTTGATTCAGGCGTTTTCCCGTACTAACCGCATATGCGACAAAACCGATAAGCCTTTTGGTTTAATCCGCTATTACCGCAAGCCGCACACGATGCAACGCAATATTGAGCGAGCCGTAAAACTTTATTCGGGCGACCGCCCAATGGGGCTGTTTGTCGATAATTTAGATAAAGTTATCGACAAAATGAATGTCTGCTTTGCCGATATTGCCGATATTTTCAAATGGGCAGGATTAGAGGATTTTTCAAAAAACCCTGATGATACAACCTCATGCGCAAAGTTTGTCAAACTATTCAATCAGCTCAATGAGCACTTACAAGCTGCTCGGCTCTTGGGTTTTTCTTGGGAAAAATTAAGCTATGACGTGGTACAGGAAGACGACAGCGTGATCACTGCCACACTCAATTTCGATCAAGAGACTTACGATAAACTGCTGGCTCGTTATAAAGATTTGTTTAAAGAAAGTTCAGGCAATGGTGGCGGTAGCGATGATGTGCCATTTGATTTGCGTTCGCACATCAACGAAATCGAAACCGATAAAATTGATCAAAATTATATGAATGCCCGTTTTGAAAAATGGCTTAAAACCATCGGCGGTACAGAAGAAGCTGCTGCACTTGAAGAGCTACACCACTCTTTTGCTACGCTTTCTAAAGAAGATCAAAAATTTGCTGAGTTGTTTTTACACGATGTGCAATCCGGCGATATCAAGCTTGATCCAAATTTAGCATTAAGTGATTACATCACCACGTACAAACAAAAAGATGCCAATGATAAGGTACTAAAAATAATTAAAGATTTAGGGCTAGATGGAGATTTGCTACGTGCGCTGCTGGCAAGAAAATATACCAGCGAAAATTTGGACTTAGGCAGACTAAATGACCTAAAAGAAACAGTCGATAGGGAAAAAGCCAAAGTTTATTTTAACGAAGAACGTATATTTTATTTAAATATACGGATTGATGAGTTCCTAAGGGAACTAATTACAAGATAGTTATTACCTATTGAAAGATATTAAATAATCATCAAGTTAGCATATCTCTACCTGAACATTAGCCCCTCACCGACCCAACTACAAAGGTTGGGCCAAATCGTTTTCCGTGTTGTAGCTGATAAAATCCTGCTCATGAGGGAAATGGACAACCCGCGCGCGCTGTTGCTGCAGCCAGCCGCGGATGCTGCGCATTCCTGAATAAAGGTATGGCACGGTGCTTTGCAGGATTTGCGGCCGGATAAACATCACGCTGTAATGCGGTCTAGCAGGAGTCTCCACATAGAACGCATTGCACAATGGCGTACGCCGCGCGATGGTTTCAAACTGGGAAACCAAGTTTTCCGGCAAACGCGGCATATCGCAGGATACGATAAGCAACCAATCGGCAGTAGCAATTTGTAAATCGTTGGCAGCAGTACACAAAGCGGCTAGAGGACCGTAATGCTGCCATTGGCGTGCATCAGAAAAAACGTGTGCGCTGCGTTGGGCGTAAGATTCAAGGTTGCGGTTGGCACTGATGGCGATATGGCTGACTTGGGGGCGGATTTTTTCAATGACATGATCTATCAAGGCTTTGTTGTGCCATTGCACCAACCCCTTATCGACACCTCCCATCCGGCTTCCCTGCCCGCCGGCCAATATCAGTGCGAAAATTTTCATTTTGGTAGTCCTTTGCGAAGCAGAGTATGGAGTATGGTTCAAGATGTTGTGTTTATTGGATAAGTTTCAAGGTTTCAGGCCGTCTGAAACCTTATTTTTATGATTTAATTCACTTGAGATGAATTTTATCATAACATGATTTTACATTAAACCCCTGTTTTTTCTTATCATAACCATACAATTATTTTAGACAGGTTGTTTATAGACCGAAAGAATGATATTTTTATAAGATTATCGGATTAGTTCCCTGCGTGCTTTATGCGATTATTCTCCGGATCTTCAGACGGCCTGAGCCTGTCTTCGCGTTTAAAACTGCTGACTTTTTTATGGGTCAGTTCGGCGTTTTTGTCGATTGTCTTTACCCTGCTGCTTTCTTGGCGTTTGGAAAACGCGGCCAAAACGATTGAAGATGCGGGCAGTTTGAAAATGCAGGTGTACCGTTTGGCTTACATGGCAAGTGTCCGTACACCCAATGCGCAAATTGACAACCAAATCAAAGAATTTGAGCGTACGCTGGCCAATGTGACGCAAAGCGATGCCATTCATCCGCTGATTCCGTCTCAAATGCCGTTAGCTTACGACTTGATTCAATCGATGCTGTTGATTGATTGGGAATCCAACATCAAGCCGTCTTTGCAGCATTACGAGCGTCCGACCCAAATCGGCCTGTACCGTTTTGCCGGCAACATCGAGCTATTTTTACAGGCGATGGAAAATGCCAACGAGCAAAATACCTTGTGGCTGCGCCGCTTTCAAATGGCCATGATGCTGATGATTGTTGTGGCTGCAGGCTTGATGATTGTTTGGCATTATTCATGGATTATCCGACCCTTGGAAAAACTGCGTGATGGTGTAGAGACCATCAGCAAAGGGCATTTCGGCGTTCAAATCGAGACAGACCAGATCCGTGAGTTTGCCCAAGTAAGCAAGGGTTTCAACCAAATGAGCCGTCGTCTGCATACGCTTTATACAGACTTGGAAGGACAGGTTGCCAAACAAACCCAAGACTTGGCGCGACAAAACCGTGATTTGACCCTGCTCTACCAAACCACGCGTAATCTGCACCAAACCTTTACACCGCAACAGGCGGCAGAAGAATTTTTAACTCAAATTCTACCGGCGTTTTCAGCCTTAGGCGGTACGGTATATCTTTCCGATGAGGAGCGGAAACGTTCTGATTTGGCGGCAAGCGTCGGTGAAACCGAAGAAGGAAATCGTGTAGAATTTCCAATCGTTTATCAAGATGAACAGCTTGGCGTACTAACCCTATATTTTTCAGACGGCCATATGCCTGATGAGCAAGACGAAAAACTGCTGCATACTTTAAGCGGACAGCTGGGCATTTCCATCGCCAACAACCGCATGGAACAAGAGCGCCGCCTGCTTGCAGTCTTGCAGGAGCGTAACTTGATTGCACAAGGTTTGCATGACAGCATCGCGCAAGCTTTAACCTTTTTGAATTTGCAGGTACAAATGCTGGAAAGTGCGTTTGCCTCAGACCAACGTGAGCAGGCCGAAGAAAATATCGGCTTCATCAAAGACGGCGTGCAGGAATGCTACGAGGACGTACGCGAACTTTTAATGAATTTCCGCACCAAAATCAGTAATAAAGATTTTCCTGAAGCGGTAGAATCGCTGCTGGCGCGTTTTGAACGACAAACCGGTATTCCAGTTGATTTAAAATGGCAGGACGACGGGCAGGCTTTGAATTATGATGAGCATTTGCAGATCATCTTCATCTTGCAGGAAAGCCTGTCCAATATTCGGAAGCACGCGCGTGCGCAACATGTCAGCGTCGAAATTGCCAACCACGGCGATTTTGTCATGACGATTCGTGACGACGGCGCAGGCTTTAATAAAGAACACCTATCAAACCGGCCTTCAGGCGAACATGTCGGCTTGGGCATTATGCAAGAACGGGCCCAACGGATTAACGCAGAATTGGCCATTACATCACAGATTGGGCAAGGTACGGCGGTTATGCTGACTTTGCCGCAACAAATGAGAACAGCATCATGACGATTAAAATTACCCTTATTGACGACCACACCCTATTTCGCAGTGGCATCAAAGCCCTGCTCTCCCGCCAGCCTGATTTTGAAGTCATCGGCGAAGCTTCAGACGGCCTGGCCGGCGTAAAAATGGTTGAGCAGCTCAAGCCTGATGTGGTCTTGCTGGACTTGGATATGCCGGTCATGAACGGCCGCGAAGCACTGGCTCAAATTTTGAGCATCAATCCGCAACTAACCGTCATCATGCTGACTGTTTCCGAAGACAGCGATGATTTGACCGAATGTATGCGTATGGGTGCAAAAGGCTTTTTGCTGAAAAACATCAACGCCGACTTCCTGTTGGAAAGCATCCGCAAAGCTGTCGATGGCGACAATGTCTTTTCTCCGGAAATGACCAGCCGTTTGGTGCAATCGCTAATTTCTCCATCTCCTTCCCGCTCCGACCATCTGCTGGAGCAACTGACCCCGCGAGAGATGGAAATCTTGGGCTATCTTGCCGCCGGACACAGCAACAAAATCATTGCCCGCCATTTGAATCTGGCAGAGTCAACCGTCAAAGTGCATGTACAAAACCTGTTGCGCAAATTAAACCTAAGCAGCCGCGTCCAAGCTGCGGTTTATGCGGTGCAACACAAAGTACCGCAACCGGTATTGTCTTAAAAGGCCGTCTGAAACCTTCTTTTTAAAAGGTTTCAGGAAAAGCGTTTATTCGCTATAATCACGCCGATTTATATGCAGGGTTGTCTGATTCTTTCAGACGGCCTTTTTATTTGATTTCTCACTGATTTAAAAAAACATGTCCGAAAACATTCCAGAAAATACACCCGAAAATACTGTTCCTGAAGAACACAAACGCAGCATCCGCAGTTTCGTCTTGCGTCAAGGCCATATGACCGCGGCCCAACAGCGCGCCATCGATACGATGTGGCCGCAATTTGGTGTGGACTTCCAAGAAGCTCCTTTGGATTTGAACCATGCATTTGGACGGGACAATCCTAAAGTTTTGGAAATCGGTTTCGGTATGGGCGTCGCGACAGTGGAAATCGCCAAACGTCTGCCCGATACCGACTTTTTAGCGATTGATGTTCACGGCCCGGGTGTCGGCAATATCTTGAAGCTGATTGAGGAAGAACACATTTCCAATATCCGCGTGATACGTCATGATGCAGTGGAAGTAGTGGAAAAGATGCTGGAAGACGGTTCTTTAGACGGCATTCATATTTTCTTCCCCGACCCTTGGCACAAAAAACGCCACAATAAACGCCGCTTGGTACAAGTGCCTTTTGTTGAAAAGCTGCTGCCCAAACTCAAAAGCGGCGGCTATGTCCATATGGCGACCGACTGGGAAGAATACGCCGTACAAATGCTGGAAGTTTTGAGCAGTTGCGACTCTTTGCAAAACACGGCTGCCGATTACGCCCCTACGCCCGATTATCGCCCTGAAACCAAATTTGAAGCCCGAGGCAAACGATTGGGTCATGGCGTTTGGGACTTGGTGTTCCGTAAGAAATAGCCGAACATAAAACACAAGGCCGTCTGAAAAATTTCAGACGGCCTTTTATCTTACTGATTAAGCTAAGAAAAGTTTATAAGCCGGATTATCGGTTTCTTCTTTATAAACATAACCCAAGCTCTCCAAGAAGTCGGTAAAGGCTTCATTGTCGCTTTCAGGTACATCGATACCGACCAAAATACGGCCGTAGTCCGCACCATGATTGCGATAATGGAACAAAGTAATATTCCATTCAGCACGCATATGGTTCAAGAAACGGGACAATGCGCCGGGGCGCTCCGGAAATTCAAAGCTGACCAAGCGTTCGCTGGATACTTTTTCCGTACGTCCGCCGACCATGTAACGGATATGGATTTTGGCGATTTCATCATTGGTCAAATCGACATTCGGTAAGCCTGCGTCAGCCAGTTGTTTGCTGATGACGGCCAAGTCTTGCGCACCGGCAGTTTGCAAGCCGACAAAAATATGAGCATTTTTATCGCTGCCGTAGCGATAGTTGAACTCAGTAATATTCCGACTACCCAAGACGTTGATAAACTTGAGGAAGCTGCCTTTTTCTTCAGGAATGGTAACGGCAAAAATACCTTCGTTGCCCTCGCCCAGCTCACTGCGTTCAGAAACATGGCGCAGGCGGTGGAAGTTCATGTTAGCGCCACTGGTGACGGCAACCAGGTTTTGACCTTGAATATTGTTTTTCGCAACGTAAGCCTTCAGGCCGGCAAGCGCCAATGCGCCTGCAGGTTCGGTAATGCTGCGCGTATCGTCAAAAATATCTTTAATTGCGCCGCACAACATATCCGTATTGACCGTAATAATTTCGTCCAACAGTTCTTTACACAGGCGGAAGGTTTCCTCGCCCACCACTTTAACCGCCGTGCCGTCTGAAAACAGGCCGACATCTTTCAAATGTACGATTTCCCCTGCTTCGACCGATTGTTTCATACAGCAAGAATCATTGGTTTGCACGCCAATGACTTTAATTTCAGGACAAACCTGTTTGATAAACGCCGCTACGCCTGCTGCCAAACCGCCGCCGCCAATCGGCACAAAAATAGCATTGATATTGCGGTGTTGACGGAGGATTTCCATGCCGACAGTGCCCTGACCTGCAATCACATCAGGATCATCAAATGGCGCGATATAGGTCAGTTTTTCCTTTTCTGCCAACTCCATCGCATAATCATAGGCATCGTTGTAAGACACACCTTTCAATACCACTTCACCGCCACGGCTCTTTACTGCATCAATTTTGATTTTCGGCGTAGTCTCCGGCATCACGATGACGGCGCGGCAACCCAAATATTGAGCCGACAAAGCCACACCCTGTGCATGGTTGCCCGCGCTTGCTGCAATCACGCCACAATCCAAGGCTTCTTTAGGCAGCTTCGCCATTTTGTTGTACGCGCCGCGAATTTTGAACGAAAACACCGGCTGCAAATCTTCACGTTTGAGCAAAACCTGATTGTTCAGACGGCCTGACAGACTGCGCGCCAAATCCAAGGGCGTTTCTACGGCCACATCATAAACGGAAGCGGTCAAAATACGGGTTAGATAATCAGAAAGAGGAAGGGAATGGTTCATGGTATTTTAGTGTTCGGAAATAAATTGCAATTCGGTCAAATCGACCGGAGGAAAAAGTTAAAACCATACCCCTGAGGCCGTCTGAAGGCAAGAAAAATCTTAGCAAAGCCTAAATGAGACGGTATAATGTCCGCTTAATATCTATTTAATATGCCAAACTGTTTACTTTGAAAGAAACAGTGTCCACTCATATTCAAATCCATAAATAATGATGAAAAAAACGCTACTTAGCTTAATTTTTGCTGCCCTCCTGAATACTCCAGCCCTTGCGGCAGACCCGGTTGCATCCGCACCTGCCGTACAAAGCGAGGCTCAAACGCAGCCACTGCTGCACAGTATCAACAGCCCGACAACGCCGCCGGAAATTGCGGCGACTGCCTATATTGTTACCGACCTGCACAGCAAGCAAACCTTGGCATCCAACAATGCCGACACGCCTATCGAGCCTGCCGCGTTGACGCAAATGATGACCGCCTACCTTGCCTTTAAAGCACTGGAAAACGGTACGCTTCAAGCAGATCAGATGCTGACAGTTTCAAACGTCGGCTGGAAAGTCGAAGGTTCACGCATGTTCCTTGATCCGAAAGTTCCTGTCAGTGTCAGCGATTTGATTAAGGGTACAACCATCCAGTCGGCCAACGATGCCGCCATTACCCTTGCCGAAGCCATTGGCAACGACTCTATCGACGAATTTGTCAAACAAATGAACGAAGAAGCCAAACGCTTGGGCATGAAGCATACCCACTTCAACAACCCGACCGGTATTTCTTCTAACGGCCATGTTTCAACCGTTGGCGACTTGGCCATTTTGGCAGCCGCGCTGATCAATGACTATCCGAAATACTATCCTTTGTTTGCAAACAAATCTTTCAAATACAATAATATCGAACAGCCCAACCGCAACCTCCTGCTCTATCGCGACAGCAGTATCGATGGTTTGAAAACCGGCTATAGCGAAGGCGCAGGCTACCATCTCGCCGCTTCCAGCAAACGCAACAACCGCCGTATTGTTTCCATCCTTGCCGGTGCCGAATCCACCGAAGCGCGCGCCAGCGAAAGCAGCAAACTGCTCAACTGGTCATTGCAGGCATTTGATACGCCTAAACTTTACAACGGCGGAGAAGTGATTTCCCAAGTCAAAGTTTACAAAGGCAGTACCAAAGCCGTAGATATCGGTTTCTTGGACGATGTTTACATTACCATTCCCCACGATACCGGCAAAAACGTCAAACCTATTTTAGAAACGCTTCAGCCCGTCCTCGCCCCGATTGAAAAAGGCCAAGTATTGGGCAAACTGAAAGTCATGAAAGACGGCAAAATCATTGCCGAAAAAGACGTCGTTGCCCTAACCGGTGTTGAAGAAGGCAGCTGGTTGCGCCGTATGTGGGACGCGATTGTGTTGTGGTTTAAAGGTTTATTCAGTTAATCCTCTTGCTATGAAAACATACATAAAGGCCGTCTGAAATATTTCAAACGGCCTTTTGTATATCTGTTTTATGGCTTTAATAAAAATTCCTAACAAGAAATTTATTCATTTTAATCTTAGCAGTTTCAGTGATTGCCAATATGAAACGCTTCAAAAAATGCCGTCTGAAAACACAACGGTTTTCAGACGGCATTTCAATACCTTAATAGCTCATCAGTATGAGCTTAAACTAAGCCTTTTTTCTCCAGATAGCTTTCGTAATCGCCCAAGTAGTGTTCATATCCGCCTTTGCCATCCAATTCGATGATTTGGGTAGCCAATGAAGATACAAACTGACGGTCATGCGATACGAAAATCAGCGTGCCGTTGTATTTTTCCAGCGCCATGTTCAAGGATTCGATACTTTCCATGTCCATGTGGTTGGTCGGTTCGTCCATGACCAAAACATTGGGTTTCAACAGCAACAGTTTGCCGTACAGCATACGGCCTTTTTCGCCACCGGAGAGAACCTTCACTTTTTTCACGACATCGTTGCTGCCGAAGAGCAAGCGGCCCAAAGTGCCGCGGATGACTTGTTCGTCATCGCCTTCCTGACCCCATTGGCGCATCCATTCGCTCAGGTCCATATCGACGTCGAAGTCGTTTTCATGGTCTTGCGGGTAGTAGCCGACACTGGCTTTTTCCGCCCATTTGATGGTGCCTTCGTCCGGCAGCAGGCCGTCTGAATATTCGGGGTTGTACGCGCCTGCCAAGAGTTTCAGCAAGGTAGATTTACCTGCGCCGTTCGGGCCGATGATGGCGAGACGCTGACCTGCTTCAAGGATGAAGTTCAGGTTTTTAAATAACTGGGTTTCAAAACGTTTAGCCAGTTTTTCAACTTCTACAGCCTGACGGTGCAACTTGGCTTTTTCGTCGGCTTCAAAACGGATATACGGGTTTTGACGGGTAGAAGGTTTGACTTCTACCATCTCCGATTTGATTTTGTCTGCCTGCTTCAGACGACTGGTTGCCTGACGGGCTTTGGATTTGTTGGCAGAGAAGCGTGCAACGAACTCTTGCAGCTCTTGCAGTTTCTCTTTGGCTTTGGCGTTGTCTTTCAGGGCGCGCTCACGCGATTGGGCAGAAGCGAGCATGTAGTCGTCGTAGTTGCCCGGATAGATGGTGATGGTGTTGTAGTCCAAATCCGCCATGTGTGTGCAGACTTCGTTCAAAAAGTGACGGTCGTGCGAGATGATGATCATGGTGGAGTCGTATTGGTTCAACACGCCTTCCAACCAACGGATGGTATTAATGTCCAAGTTATTGGTCGGTTCGTCCAAGAGCAATACATCTGGTTTGGAGAACAGGGCTTGCGCCAGCAATACGCGCAGTTTGAAGCCTGGGGCAACTTCTGCCATGGTCGCATTGTGCAAATCTTCGGAAATGCCCACGCCGCTCAACAACTCGGCAGCACGCGCTTCGGCGGTGTAGCCGTCGTATTCGGCGAACTTGGCTTCCAGTTCGGCGGCTTTCATGTAGTCGTCTTCGGTAGCTTCGGGGTTGGCGTAAATTGCATCACGCTCGGTCATCGCCGCCCACATTTCGGTATGACCCATCATCACCACGTCCAGCACGCGCATGTCTTCGTAGGCAAACTGGTCTTGGCGCAATTTACCCAAACGCACGCCGTTTTCAATCGCGACTTCGCCGGCAGTCTGTTCCAAATCGCCGCCGAGGATTTTCATGAAGGTGGATTTGCCTGAGCCGTTGGCGCCGATCAAGCCGTAACGGTTGCCTTCGCCGAATTTGACGGATACGTTTTCAAACAGCGGCTTTGCGCCGAACTGCATGGTGATGCCGTTGGTAGAAATCATTATTCGTAAAACCTTTATAAATAGAATGTTATAATCGGACGCGATTGTAGCATATTTTTGCAAAGACCTCAGGATTGAGGCATGGCAAATATGCCCAATTTCGATGCAAGATAAAAACAGACAACGCTTCACGAGAAAATGCGTTGCAGTCAGCATTTCAGGCCGTCTGAATCGGAGAAACGATATGGAAACGCACAAAATCTATTACGCCGTGATTATTTTGGTATGTGCCGCTTCCATGCTGCTCAGCCCGTTTTTCTATATCCGCCGCACGCGCTCAGGCGCTGAATTGCGGCGCGCACCCAGGCAATGGAAACCCATCCTATTCGCCAACATCATCATGATTGCAGCTTTGTTTGTTTGGTGGAAATGGTTTTAAGGAAAAATAAAAATGAACAAACTTTGGATCTGCACATTACTGCTCGCTTTGACAACTGCGGTTTCCGCCGCGCCTATTTTTGAATGTACCGATTCTGCCGGCCGCAAAGTCTATACCCAAGCCGGCGGCAAAAACTGCAAAGCCAGCAATATCGGCAAACCGTCCGTCTATACTTCTGCGCCTGTTTCAACACCAACAACGCCGACTTCCCCAAGCAAAACCGAGCAGGCGGAAGACACTGTCGCCCCGGTCAATCCGGCTGATGTTGGCGCGGCCAAGCGTGCTTTAGATACCGCTAAGAAAAATTTGGAAGAAGGCAAAAAAGTGCGTTATGGCAATGAACGCAACTATGCCCGCTATCTCGAACGGATCAACGGTTTGGAAAAAGCCGTCCGCTCGGCTCAGGAAAACTATGATGCGGCGCAACGCCAGCCTGCATCCCAAGATCCTGTTGCCTATTGATGCTTACCACACCAGCAAGGCCGTCTGAAATTTGATGTTCAGACGGCCTTTTCAGCTTTTCAATATAACAAAATCGTCTTTATACCAAACAAAGCATTATTTCCAGTTTTCAGACGGCCTTGTTAAAGTAAGCGTGTATTAAATTCTGACGGTTGCCATTATGTTGTTACTCAAAACGCCTTCTGTATTGCCGGGTTTCAAGCTCAGCCTGGGTTTGACGGTTTTGTGCCTGTCGCTTTTGGTGGTTTTGCCGTTTGCGATGATGGCGGCCAAAGCGGCAGAAATCGGCTGGAGCGGATTTTGGAACACGATTACCGAACCCAATGTCTTGGCGGCCGTCTGGCTGAGCTTGCGGATGTCGTTTTATGCGATGTTGACCAATATCGTGTTCGGTACATTGGTTGCCTGGGTATTGGTGCGCTATGAATTTCCGGGCAAAGGATTGGTAAACGCTTTAGTCGATTTGCCGTTTGCGCTGCCGACGGCGGTAACAGGCATTGCGTTGGCAACCCTATACGCCCCAAATGGCTGGATAGGCCGTTTTTTCGAGCCTTTGGGTATCAAAATCGCCTTTACACCTACCGGCATCTGGATTGCGCTGATTGTCGTCAGCCTGCCCTTTATCGTCCGCGCCGTGCAGCCGGTATTGGAAGAATTGTCGGGCGAATATGAAGAAGCGGCGGCAACTTTGGGCGCAAGCCGTTGGACTACGTTCCGCCGCGTCCTTTTGCCTGAAATCACGCCGGCACTTCTGACCGGTGCAGGCATGATGTTTGCCCGCTCTACCGGCGAATACGGCTCGGTCATCTTTATCGCGGGCAATATTCCGATGGTGTCTGAAATCCTGCCCTTGATTATTACCGGCAAGCTGGAGCAATACGATGCTCAGGGCGCGTCTGCCGTTGCTCTGTTTATGCTGATGATTTCGTTTGTCATTCTGCTGATTTTAAACATTATGCAATGGACTTTAAGCCGCCGCGCCGGAGCGAGGGTTTAACAAACAACAGGCCGTCTGAAACATTAAGCAAACATTTTTCAGACGGCCCAAACAGATACAAGAATAAATCGAGACTACCCTACCATGAAAACCCATTCCACCAATCCAAATTTGAGCGAACCGCGTTGGCTGCGCGTATTGCTGACCGCTACTGCCTTGGGCTTTCTGCTGCTGATGCTGGTCGTGCCTTTGGTTGCCGTATTCTACGAAGCCTTAAAAGGCGGTTGGGATTTGTACCTGCAATCTCTGACCGATCCCGAGGCATGGTCTGCCATCAAATTAACGCTGATTACCGCGCTGATTGTCGTCCCCGTCAATGCCGTCTTGGGCGTGGCGATGGCGTGGCTGCTGACTCGTTTTGACTTTCGCGGCAAGCAGTTGCTGACTACCCTGCTCGATTTGCCGTTTTCCGTATCGCCTGTGGTGGCCGGTTTGATGTTCGTCTTATTGTTCGGCGCGCACACGGCGTTGGGCGGCTGGCTCGAAGCGCAAGGCATACAGATTATCTTCGCCATTCCCGGCATTATTTTGGCAACCTTGTTCGTTACCTTCCCCTTTGTTGCGCGCGAAATCATTCCGTTAATGCAGGCACAGGGCGACAGTGAAGAACAGGCAGCCCTGATACTCGGCGCAAGCGGCTGGCAGATGTTTTGGCGCGTTACCCTACCCAACATCAAATGGGCGCTGCTCTACGGCATCATTCTTACCAACGCCCGCGCGATGGGCGAGTTTGGCGCAGTCAGCGTGGTATCGGGGCACATACGCGGCGAAACCAACACCATCCCGCTTTTGGTCGAAATCTTCTACAACGAATACAACTTCACCGGCGCATTCGCCCTCTCCGGCGTATTGGCACTTTTAGCCTTGGCCACCTTGCTGGTGCAAAACATCATTACCAAATTACAAGATAAAAAACTCGCCGCCGCCGAAAGGAACGCAGCATGAGCATCACTATTCAAAACTTAAACAAACACTTCGGCAATTTCCATGCGCTGAAAAACATCAACCTCAATGTCCCCACCGGCAAACTCGTTTCCCTGCTCGGCCCATCCGGCTGCGGCAAAACCACGCTCCTGCGCATTATCGCCGGACTGGAAAACGCTGATGGCGGCCAAATTCTCTTTGACGGGCAAGACGTAACTGCCAAGCATGTGCGCGAGCGCAAAGTCGGTTTTGTATTCCAACACTACGCCCTTTTCCGCCACATGAACGTGTTTGACAACGTTGCTTTCGGTTTGACCGTATTGCCCAAGTCCGAACGGCCGTCCAAAGAACAAATCCGCGCCAAAGTCGAAGAATTGCTCAAACTCGTACAGCTCTCGCATTTGGCAAAATCCTATCCGCACCAACTCTCCGGCGGCCAACGCCAACGCATTGCCCTCGCCCGTGCACTTGCGGTCGAACCCAAACTCCTGCTTTTGGACGAACCCTTCGGTGCGCTGGATGCCAAAGTGCGCAAAGAATTACGCACCTGGCTGCGCGACATTCATCACAACTTAGGCGTAACCAGCATTCTGGTGACGCACGACCAAGAAGAAGCCCTCGAAGTTTCCGACGAAATCGTCGTCATGAACCACGGCCAAATCGAACAAACCGGCAGCGCCGAAGCCATTTACCGCAAACCCGAAAACGCCTTTGTTACCGAGTTCCTCGGCGAAACCGATGCATTTGAAGGACGCATCGAAAAAGGCATTTGGCATTACCACGGTTTCGAATGGAAATTGGACGCACAATACAAATGGCAGGAACAAACCGCCATCGGCTATATCCGCCCGCACGAATGGCAGCTTGCCGCCGAAAACGAAACGCCGATGATTCGTGCCAAAATCGAAAAAATCCACGCCGTCGGCGCATTGACGCATATTCTGGTGAAACACGACAAACAAGACGTGCATATCACGCTGGCAGGCAGCGATGCCGCGCGTTACCAAATCGCCGAAGGAAAAGAATTGAACCTGATTCCGAAACAGGTTTATGTCTTTTCTCAAAACGAGCTGATTGAATATTCGATTTGAGACCAAATCATAAGGCCGTCTGAAAATCTGCTTTCAGACGGCCTTTCAGCTTATTTAAACCTGCCAATCAATCGGCTCTAAACCATGTGCCTGCAAATAAGCGTTTGCCTGCGAAAAATGTTTGCAGCCGAAGAAGCCGCGATACGCCGATAAAGGCGAAGGATGCGGCGCGGTCAGCACCAAATGACGGTTGCGGTCGATAAACGCGCCTTTCTTCTGCGCATGGCTGCCCCACAGCATAAAGACCAAATGCTCGCGCTCCTTATCCAATTGTCGGATGACTTCATCGGTAAATGCTTCCCAACCGAAGGTCGCATGGGAATGCGCCACACCGGCGCGGACAGTCAACACCGTATTCAACAGCAACACGCCCTGTTCCGCCCAATGCTGCAAATAGCCGTGTTGCGGAATCTGAAAGCCCTCAACATCCGTCGCCAACTCTTTATAAATATTGATCAGCGACGGCGGCACCGCGATTTCAGGTTGCACGGAAAACGCCAAACCATGCGCCTGCCCCGCGCCGTGATACGGGTCTTGCCCCAAAATCACTACTTTTACATTTCCGAATTCAGTCGTCCGAAAGGCATTGAATACGTCACGTTCAGGCGGATAAACGGTTATCCCCGCCTGCCTTTCATGGCGTACCTTCTCCAAAATCATTTGAAAATACGCCTTTTCTTTTTCCGCACCAATTGCCTCGTGCCAAGTCTGCATTGTTTACCGCTCCGTATTTGAATGGACTTATTATAAAGGATATGCCGCATAACGATATGGTTTGTTGCCGCCGGACTGAATCTTATCGACAGCAACAAGCCTAAAGCGTCATAATAGCGTTCTGAATCAGGCCGTCTGAAAACCCAATACGGCTTTTCAGACGGCCTTTTTATATCGTTCGATTTTTATATGAATACACAAACCATCAAAACCTATCTTGTCGGCGGCGCTGTCCGCGACCATCTGTTAGGCCTGCCCGTCAAGGACCGCGACTGGGTAGTCGTCGGTGCAGATGCGCAAACCATGCTGGCTCAAGGCTATCAACCTGTCGGCAAGGATTTTCCCGTCTTTCTCCATCCAGACAGCCACGAAGAATACGCCCTCGCCCGTACCGAGCGCAAAACCGCCAAAGGTTATGCCGGATTCAGCTTTCATGCCGATAAAGACGTTACGCTGGAACAAGACCTGATGCGCCGCGACCTGACCATCAATGCCATGGCGCAAGATTCAGACGGCACAATCATCGATCCCTTTGGCGGACAACAAGACTTGGCGGCCGGCATCCTGCGCCACGTTTCGCCTGCCTTTGCCGAAGACCCCGTGCGGATTTTGCGTATCGCCCGTTTTGCCGCGCGTTATGGTTTTCAAATTGCCGATGAAACCATGTCGCTGATGCGGCAAATGGTAGAAAACGGCGAAGCGGATGCCTTGGTTGCCGAACGCGTCTGGCAGGAATTGGCCAAAGGCTTGATGGAAAAAAATCCGCGCCGAATGATTGAAGTTTTGCGCGAATGCGGCGCACTCAAAGTTTTACTGCCCGAAGTCGATGCCCTTTTCGGCGTACCGCAACGCGCCGACTATCATCCCGAAATCGACAGCGGTATTCATACGCTGATGGTTGTACAACGAGCCGCCGAGATGAACCTATCCCTCGCCGAACGCTATGCCGCCTTATTGCACGACTTGGGCAAGGCAAAAACACCGGCCGATATACTGCCGAAACACTACGGACACGACGTCAATGGAGTCGAACCCGTCCGCGAAGTCAATCAACGCCTGCGCGCGCCCAAACACTGTGCCGAGCTTGCCGAACTCATCTGCCGTTGGCACATCATGCTCCATCAAGTCGGGCAGTTCAAAAGCAAAACCATTTTGAAGATTTTGAAAAAAACCGACGCGTTCCGCCGCCCCGAACGTTTTCAGACGGCCTTAAACGTCTGCGTGGCTGACAAACAAGGCCGTCTGAACCTTGAAGACGCCCCCTATCCGCAACGTGAACACTGGCTGGCCTTACTTGAGGCCGCCAACCAAGTAGATGCAGGCAAAATTGCCGCCGAGTGCCGCACACAAGGAAAAGCCCATTTAATTGCCGAACAAATCGATCATGCACGCTTGGCGCAAATTAGGCCGCTGCAAAAAGCGTATCAGGCTGAAAAAATAGGAGGCTATTGATGGTATAGACAAGCTTTGAAACAGCCACCACGATATCCGCTATAATCCACACCTTGACCATCTTATTTCAACAATAAAAATCATGACTATCCAGACCGATTTACTTCACGAAAAAATCAGCAATGAAGATTATCAACGCCTCATTGTTAAACACAGCGAATCTTTCAGCGACGGCGAAATCCGCCTATTGAATGAGATTTTGGAAAAATTTGAATTTGATGTCGTACAGGAACAAGCATTGGCGCAAGCCGTGATGCAGCAGGTGCGCTTTGACCCCAATGCCTACCACATCGACAGCGACGACGAAGACACAACCGGCATCTGCCCCCACTGCATCAATCCGCCCATGCCGCCCCTGCGCGATTATTTGGTTTGGCGCGAAACACGCGGTTAGGAATTTTCCTAATCGATTTTGATAAGTTATTAACCATTCACTATCAAACAAGGCCGTCTGAACAGGTGTCATCGTTACATTTGTTCAGACGGCCTTTTGTAAATAAATGTTCATGACTAGGATAAATCAGTATAATCTGCGCCGTTTGAATTTTCTTCGGAGCTTTTATGAACCAGCTTAAAACGGCGGTAGCCGGTGCACAGATTTTGTTTGTCGCATTCGGTGCCATGGTGCTTGTGCCGCTTTTGACGGGACTGAACCCGGCTTTGGCATTATTGGGTGCAGGCTTGGGCACCTTGTTGTTCCAATTGGTTACCAAACGTAAAGTGCCGATTTTCCTCGGCTCTTCTTTTGCCTTTATTGCACCGATTATCTATTCCATCGGCGAATGGGGCCTGCCTTCTACCATGTTCGGCCTGTTTGCGGCAGGTTTCATGTACTTTGTCTTTGCCGCGCTAATTAGATGGCGTGGTCTGGATGCGGTACACAAACTGTTGCCGCCCGTGGTTATCGGTCCGGTGATTATGGTAATCGGTTTGTCCGTAGCCGCTGCAGCCAGCAGCATGGCTATGGGTCAGGCGGATGGAAAACAGGTCATCGACTATATCGACTCGCTGATTCTCTCCGGCTTTACCTTTGCGGTAACCGTCATTGTTTCTGTCTTCGGCAGCAAGATGATGAAGCTGATTCCGATTCTGATCGGCGTGGCTTCAGGCTATGTGTTGGCTTTGATCATGGGCTTGGTCGATACCAGCGCCATCATCAACGCTCCTTGGTTTGCCGTCCCTCATTTTGAAACGCCTCAAGTCAATTGGCAGGCTGCCTTGTTTATGTTGCCCGTTGCCATTGCCCCGGCTATCGAACACATCGGCGGCATTATGGCCATCGGTAATGTGACCGGCAAAAACTACACCAAAGACCCGGGCTTGGACAAAACCCTCGCCGGCGACGGCTTGGGCGTGTGCGTGGCCGGTTTGATTGGCGGCCCTCCTGTGACCACTTACGGTGAAGTAACCGGAGCGGTGATGATTACCAAAAACAGCAACCCCGTCATCATGACTTGGGCAGCAATTTTTGCGATTTTCATGGCGTTTTTCGGTAAATTCAACGCGTTTTTGGCTTCGATTCCTATGCCGGTTATGGGCGGCATTATGTTGCTGCTGTTCGGTACAATCGCCTCTTTGGGCATCAAAACATTGATTGATGCAAAAGTCGATTTGATGCAGCCGAAAAATCTGGTTATCGTCAGCTCCGTATTGACAACCGGTATCGGCGGCATGATTATCAAAGTAGGTACTTTGAGCTTCGCCGGTGTAGGTTTGTGCGCCGTATTGGCCATTATCCTGAACTGCGTTTTGCCCAATACAAAATCAGAAGAAGCATAAATAGCTGGTTCATAAACTCAAAGGCCGTCTGAAAATAAGGTTTCAGACGGCCTTTTTATTACGCTTTATACAATGAAAAATGCCAGAGACTTTATCATCTCCGGCATTTTTGAATAAGGTGGCGAGCCGAACCCCCGGCACTGGCTCATCAGAGTGGGCTGCTGGCTTCCGCCCCTGACCCGGTGTTCCGAATTACCATGCGGGGAGACCCGCCATAGAAGAAACGCATTATAGCGGTTTTACAGAAAAACTCAAGCGATAAAATCTATCAGGCCGTCTGAAAACCATTTACACGACAAGATTGTAAACAATATTACCTAGTTGCAAATCATTCCCATTGAAATGTTTATCGTCTTTTCCGTTGAAAAATATCGAAAATTACACTACATTAACACTTTACGGCATCAAGAAGAAATTGCATTTTTCAGACGGCCTTTAATATAAAAACATTACATCCATCAACGGAACACAACCATGACCACGACTACTGCCCCTCAGCGTATTCGAGAAATTCCCTATAACTATACTTCTTATACCGACCGCGAAATCGTCATCCGACTGTTGGGCGACGAAGCGTGGCAAATCCTGCAAGACCTGCGCGGTCAACGGAAAACAGGACGTTCGGCACGAATGCTGTTTGAAGTATTGGGCGATATTTGGGTGGTCGTGCGCAATCCGTATCTGGTCGATGACTTGTTGGAGCACCCGAAACGCCGCGCCGCGCTGGTGCGGGAAATGCGCCACCGTTTAAACGAAATCCGCAAGCGCCGCGACGACAATCAGCAAGTGGATGTCTTGGTTGCCGCAGCAGAAAAAGCAGTCGAACGTTTTGATAGCAGTTTTGATGAAACCATCCAAAAACGCCATCAGATTTTGGAACGTTTAAGCAAAATCACCAAGCCGCACAATATTATGTTCGACGGGCTGGCGCGGGTAACGCACGTTACTGATGCGACCGACTGGCGCGTGGAGTATCCGTTTGTCGTCGTCAATCCTGATACCGAGGCAGAGATCGCGCCTTTGGTGCGCGCCTTAATTGAGTTGGACTTGGTCATTATCCCACGCGGCGGCGGTACGGGTTATACCGGCGGCGCAGTACCTTTGGACGCAAACAGCGCAGTCATCAATACCGAAAAACTCGACAAGCATCGCGGCGTCGAATACGTTGAGCTGGCAGGCTTGGACGGCAGACATCCGATTATCCATTGCGGCGCAGGCGTGGTAACCCGACGAGTGGAAGAAACCGCGCATCAGGCAGGTTTGGTGTTCGCCGTTGATCCGACCTCCGCCGATGCGTCTTGCGTAGGCGGTAATGTGGCGATGAATGCAGGCGGTAAAAAAGCCGTGCTGTGGGGTACTGCCTTGGACAACCTCGCCTACTGGAACATGGTTAACCCTCAAGGCGAATGGTTGCGTATCGAACGCGTGCGCCACAATTTCGGCAAAATCCACGATGAAGAAACCGCCATATTTGACGTACATACGCTGGATTCAGACGGTCTCAATATCGTTAAAACCGAACGCTTGGAAATCCCTGGCCACAAATTCCGCAAAGTCGGTTTGGGCAAAGACGTTACCGACAAATTCTTAAGCGGCCTGCCCGGCGTGCAGAAAGAAGGCACAGACGGCATCATCACCAGCGTCGCCTTCGTATTGCATAAAATGCCGAAATACACGCGCACCGTGTGTATGGAGTTTTTCGGTACGGTCGCCACTGCCACGCCGTCCATCGTCGAAATCCGCGACTTCTTGCTTGCCCATGAAAGCGTACGACTGGCCGGTTTGGAACATTTAGACTGGCGTTACGTCCGTGCCGTCGGTTATGCCACCAAAGCGGCAGGCAAAGGCCGACCTAAAATGGTCTTGCTGGCAGACGTGGTTTCCGACGATGAAGCCGCCGTGCAGGCAGCCGCCGAACACATCTGCGAACTCGCCCGCGCCCGTGACGGAGAAGGCTTTATCGCCATATCTCCAGAAGCGCGCAAAACCTTCTGGCTTGACCGCAGCCGCACCGCCGCCATCGCCAAACATACCAACGCCTTTAAAATCAACGAAGACGTGGTAATCCCACTCGAAAGGCTCGGTGAGTATTCAGACGGCATCGAACGCATCAACATTGAGCTTTCCATCCAAAACAAACTCAAACTCTGTGCCGCCTTGGAGCAATATCTGTCCGGCAAACTCCCCATCGACAAAATGGGAACAGACCTGCCAACCGCCGAACTGTTAGGTGAACGCGGCAAACACGCCCTAGCCCACGTTTCCTCTGTCAAAGCGCGTTGGGAATGGTTGCTTGCTAACTTGGATGCGCCACTTGCCGACTATAAAGCTCGCTATGGCGCATCCGTCCACGCCGCGCCCGAAGCCAAAGACAATGAAAGCTGCTTTATTGCCTTCCGCGATTTCCGCCTGCGTGTGTCTGTCAAAGCGGACGTAATGAAGCCGCTTTCTGAAATCTTCAGCGGCAAAACCGATACCAAAATTATTCAAGGTTTGGGCAAAATCCACGCCAAAACCGTGCGCAGCCGCGTCTTCGTCGCCCTGCATATGCACGCCGGCGACGGTAACGTTCATACCAATATTCCGGTTAACTCAGACGATGCCGAAATGCTTCAGACGGCCTACCGTTCGGTCGAACGCATTATGAAAATCGCCCGTTCGCTCGGCGGCGTGATTTCGGGCGAACACGGCATCGGCATCACCAAGCTCGAATTTTTGACCGATGAAGATTTGCAGCCGTTTTGGGACTACAAAAACCAAGTCGATCCCAAACACACCTTCAACCGTCACAAACTGATGAAAGGCTCGGACCTGCGCAACGCCTATACGCCGTCTTTCGAGCTTTTGGGGGCGGAATCGCTGATTATGGAAAAATCAGACCTCGGCACCATCGCCGATTCCGTCAAAGACTGCCTGCGCTGCGGAAAATGCAAACCTGTTTGCTCTACTCACGTTCCGCGTGCCAACCTGCTGTACAGCCCCCGCAACAAAATCCTCGGCGTAGGCTTGCTGACCGAAGCCTTCTTATACGAAGAACAAACCCGTCGTGGCGTTTCCGTCAAACATTTTGAAGAACTGATGGACATCGGCGACCACTGTACCGTGTGCCACCGCTGCGTTAAACCTTGCCCTGTCAATATCGACTTCGGCGATGTTACCGTAGCCGTACGCAACTACCTTGCCGATTCCGGTCACAAACGCTTTGCGCCTGTGGCTTCAATGGGCATGGCATTTTTGAACGCCACAGGCCCGAAAACCATCAAAGCCCTTCGCGCCGCCATGATACAGACCGGCTTCCCTGCGCAGAACTTTGCCTACAAAATCGGCAAGCTTCTTCCGATTGGCACCAAAAAGCAAAAAGCCGAACCTAAAGCCACGGTCGGCACCGCCCCTGTCAAAGAACAAATCATCCACTTTATCAACCGTCCTTTGCCCAAAAGCGTGCCCGCCAAAACACCGCGCTCCATGCTCGGCATCGAAGACGACAAAAGCATCCCCATCATCCGCAACCCCGCCGCGCCTGAAGATGCCGAAGCCGTGTTCTACTTTCCCGGCTGCGGTTCTGAGCGTTTGTTCAGCCAAATCGGACTCGCCGTCCAAGCCATGCTTTGGCACGTCGGCGTACAAACCGTCCTGCCGCCCGGCTATATGTGTTGCGGCTATCCGCAGGACGCAGGCGGCAATAAGGCTAAAGCCGAAGAAATGAGCACCAACAACCGCGTCGCCTTCCACCGCATGGCGAACACCCTCAACTACCTCGACATCAAAACCGTCGTCGTCAGTTGCGGTACCTGCTACGACCAGCTCGAAAAATACCGCTTTGAAGAAATCTTCCCCGGCTGCCGCATCATCGACATCCACGAATACCTGCTCGAAAAAGGCGTGAAACTGAACGGCGTGAAAGGTCAGCAATACCTCTACCACGACCCCTGCCACACGCCCATCAAAACCATGAACGCCACCCAAATGGCAAGCAGCCTCATGGGGCAGAAAGTCGTTTTAAGCGACCGCTGCTGCGGCGAATCCGGCATGTTCGCCGTCAAACGCCCCGACATTGCTACTCAGGTCAAGTTCCGCAAACAAGAGGAAATTGAGAAAAACCTCAAAGAGCTGCCGCAAGGCGAACCCATCAAAATGCTCACCACCTGCCCCGCCTGCCTGCAAGGACTGAGCCGATACGCCGACGACAACGACATGCCCGCCGACTATATCGTCATCGAAATGGCGAAACACATCCTCGGCGGAAACTGGCTGGACGAGTTTGTGAAAAAAGCCAACAACGGCGGCGTGGAGAAAGTGTTGCTCTAAGGACTTAGACAAAAACTTTGGGCTATAATAAAGGCCGTCTGAAAATCATTTTCAGACGGCCTCTTATTTAATAGAAATAAAAATAAGCTAATGAAATCAATTACTATCAGTCATTCAACACCAGTAATATTCAATAAAAAATAAAACCTGAGGCTTTTATCCCCCAGGTTTTATTTTCAAGCCTTATGCTTTTTCTTGCTGACGTTTTCTTTCTGCCATCATCTCATGCAATGTTTGTTTGGCAGGTTTCATCGGAACATGGTTATTGGTCCAGCTTAACTGCTTGCTCGGTGTCAATGCACGGAATTTGGTAGCCGCCCAACCGAATGCTCGATAAGCCTTACTGCCGCTGAAAATACCGTTAAACGTACGCCACGCCATTTGCTCACCGAAGGTATGCGATGCACCTTGACCACGGATAGGATGAGGAACGGCTTCTGTTGGCGAACGTTGTGCTTCAACGCGCAGACGTTGCATTTGTTCGGTAATCGGAATACGTACCGGGCAAACTTCGACACAGGCGCCGCACATGGTACACGCAGTCGGCAGATCGCGTGTCGCATCCAAGCCCAACAAATGCGGAGAGATAATCTCGCCAATCGGACCGGGATAAGTCGTGCCGTAAGCCGCGCCACCGATACGGGTATAAACCGGACAGTGGTTCATACACGCACCGCAACGGATACATTGCAAGGTACGGCGCATTTGATCTTCTGCATACGCTTGGCTACGGCCGTTATCAAGCAGAACCAAGTGCATTTCCTGCGGACCGTCCAGTTCTTCGCTGCGGCGTGGGCCGGTAATCATATTGAAATAAGTGGTAATGTTCTGACCGATAGCTGAACGTGGCAACAGGCTGTACAAAGGCGGCACATCCGACAGTTTCGCAACCACTTTCTCAATACCGGTAATGGCGATGTGCACAGGCGGCACAGTGGTGCTCAAGCGGCCGTTACCTTCGTTTTCGACCAGACACAAAGTACCTGTTTCCGCGACGGCAAAGTTCACACCGCTCAAACCGACATCGGCAGTGCTGTAAATATCGCGCAAAGCTTTACGCGCAAATCCGGTCAGCTGGTCTACATCGTCTGTTAATGGAGTGCCAAGGTTTTGATGGAAAAGCTCGCTAACCTGCTCTTTGGTCTTGTGAATGGCAGGCATCACGATATGAGTTGGTTTCTCGCCGGCCATTTGAACGATAAACTCGCCCAAGTCGCTCTCAACCGCTTTAATGCCTTGATCTTGCAGATAATGGTTCAGCTCAATCTCTTCGCTGACCATAGATTTGCCTTTCACCATCAGCTTGCCGTTTTTATCGGTAATGATGTTGTGAATGATTTGGCAGGCTTCGGCAGGGGTTTCCGCCCAGTGGACTTTAACGCCCAACTTGGTCAGGTTTTCTTCCAGCTGTTCCAATAATGCAGGTAATTTGGACAACGAACGTTGACGGACATGTTCACATAAGTCACGCAGGCTTTGCAGCTCTTCTTCATCTGTCAAAACGGCTTTGCGCTTGGTCATCAGCATATCCATCGCCGTGCGCAAGCTTTTACGCAGAGGCTTGTCTTGCAAAGAAATCGCAGCGTTTTGCTTGAACGTTTCCGGCTTCATATGGAATTTAATGGTTTGGGAACTCATGCTTTTTCCTCCAAATCGGCAGGGGAAATGTGATCAGGCAGAACGGCCAAAACCACTAAATCGCGCGGGCCGTGTGCACCATAGGCCAAAGTCAATTGAATATCGGCAGTCTTAGACGGGCCGGAAATCAAAATAACGTTGGTAGGCATGCCTTTTTCTACCAGTTTTTCGCCTTCAACAGCATTATGGAATTCGTTGTACATTTTGCTGGTGTCAAACAGGCAAAAATGCACAGGCGGCACCAAACTCAGGCTGCGCGGCTCGACAGGGCTGGACTCCAGCATAATCGTACCGGTACGGGCAATACCGCATTTAGAGCCGCTAAAACCAGCCTCAATATCGGTAAAGAATTCGTTTTTCCAGTCGTCGATTTTTCGCTCAAAACCACGCACTTCAATATTGGTATCGGCCAAAGCTGCACGAGCCAGCTGACCATGTTCTGTTTCCAAGGGAAGCAGAATGTTTTTCAAGCCTTTGCCTTCGGCTGCTTGGCGGAATACTTGCGGCCAGTTAGATTTAGTAACCCAATAGATTTCCGTTTTGACGGCACGCATGGCAGCCGCCCAATGTTTCAAACGCTCGACATCGTTTGCCCAAGAAACACCCATTTCACGGTAATAATCGAAAACCGGCGGCTCTTCCATCGGTAAGGCATCGGCTTTTTTCAATTTCGCCAAAATATTTTCGCGCGCGCTCATGCTTTACCTCCGGTGCGTTCCAACAGGAAAGATGCAATATGTTTCGGCCGTGGCATATTCGGTTCGTCTTTAGCGATTTTGCCGCCGATATTCATCATGCAGCCGCAGTCCGCGCTGATGATTTCAGTTGCGCCTGTTTCTTTTAAGGCTGCGACTTTGTCGGTTACCATCGCGCCGGAAATATCGGCTTGTTTCACAGAGAATGTACCGCCAAAACCGCAGCATTCGCTTTCATGGTCGTGGACGATACGTTCAACATTTTCCATGCCGTCAATCAGCTGCCAGCCTGACAAATGGACATTCATCTCGCGACGTGCCGCGCAGGAAGTATGGACAGCCACTTTAACCGGCTCGCCTTTATCTTCAGGTTTGTAACCAATCGCCAGCAGGAAGTGGGTAAATTCAATGATACGGTTGGCGCAATCAATGGCTTTTTGCTCGTACTCGGTGCCTTTGAAAAGAGTCGGCCAGTGGTGTTTCATCATGCCGCCGCAAGAACCGGAAGGCACGACAATCGGCCAATTTTCAGGGAATAAATCCAGTTGCGCTTTGGCAACATCAAAGGCTTCTTTAGGATGGCCTGACGAATAGGCCGGTTGACCGCAGCAGCTTTGCTCCATTGGATAATGGACACGGATACCCTGTTGTTCGATTAAAGTGATGGCATCCATACCGGCTTCAGGCATGAAAAGGTCAAGAACGCAAGTACCGAAGAAATAAGCATCGGTTGGCTTGCTGTCGAATACGGTGATTTGTGGTGGTTTGATTGCGCTCATTTTTTTGGAACGGGACAACCCGTTTTCTTGTGTAAAAATAAGATGGGTACTTTAAGTAATTGCTTGTAATGGGTCAAGTCTAATTTTAAAAAATAATATTAAAAAAGCATGACAAACCAGACAGACACCTTTCCCTTATTAACTTGATAATCTACATAATAACCACTATCAATAAAGAAATTGATGGATTCATTTTTTAATAAATGAAACTCGTACATTCCCTCCCTCTTCAAAACACAATCACTGCCTCTTTATAGAATCTTGATTTACATCAGAAATCATGAGCTTAATCTCTGTGACACGTTTTTAGACGAAACAAGCAATCCGCTATGCTGTACATATGTTTCAGACGGCCATATTGGAATAAAAAGATATCTAAGATGATAAAAATAAAAGTTTTTCTCATAAACTCAGGCCGTCTGAAAGATAAGTTCGTCAAAAGGCTACTTTCCGTATACTCAACCCTACTTTTAATCAAAATCAAACACTTGAAAAATCATCGTTCCTAACCTTGAAAACCCTTTGCACACTCAAGCACTTCCAGTATCATTGAGACAGTTTCTTGACGCAAAATTACAGTCTTAGCCGCCCACGATCGGCATGGATTTGCAAAAGAAGTGAAACCAAGCTTCAAAACAATTTCACCTTAATTTCGGAGTAGGCATTATGTTGACCCAGACTCAACAGGTTGATTTGACCTTGCATCACCTTAAAGAACGCACCTTATCGATTTATACCACCGAACAGCGTGCAAGCATCGAGACATCTGAAGACTGGAAACAGTTTGACAGACGACTTGAGGAACACTTCCCAAAACTGATGCACGAGCTGGACAACGTTTACAACAACAACGAAGCCGTCCTCCCCATGTTGGAGCAACTGATTGCCCAAGCATGGCAAAGCTATTCCCAACGCAACTCATCCTTAAAAGATATCGATATCGCGCGCGAAAATGATCCTGACTGGATTTTGTCCAACAAACAGGTTGGCGGCGTGTGCTACGTCGATTTGTTCGCAGGTGATCTGCAAGGCTTGAAAGCCAAAATCCCTTATTTCCAAGAATTGGGCCTGACCTATCTGCACCTGATGCCCCTGTTTAAATGTCCCGAAGGCAAAAGCGACGGCGGATATGCGGTCAGCAGCTACCGCGATGTCAATCCGGCACTGGGTACGATAGACGACTTGCGTGATGTCATTGCTGCCTTGCATGAAGCAGGTATTTCCGCCGTTGTCGATTTCATCTTCAACCACACATCCAACGAACACAAATGGGCAAAAGGCTGCGCCGCCGGTGATCCGCTCTACGACAACTTCTATTACATCTTCCCCGACCGCTGGATGCCCGATCAATACGACCGCACCCTGCGTGAAATCTTCCCTGATCAACATCCTGGTGGTTTCTCGCAATTGGAAGACGGCCGCTGGGTATGGACAACGTTCAATTCCTTCCAATGGGACTTGAATTACAGTAATCCTTGGGTATTCCGCGCTATGGCAGGCGAAATGATGTTCCTTGCCAACCTGGGTGTTGATATTCTGCGCATGGATGCCGTTGCCTTTATTTGGAAGCAAATGGGCACAAGTTGCGAAAACCTGCCTCAGGCACACGCCCTGATTCGCGCGTTTAACTCCGTAATGCGTATCGCAGCGCCAGCCGTATTCTTCAAATCCGAAGCCATCGTCCATCCTGACCAAGTTGTCCAATACATCAGCCAAGACGAATGCCAAATCGGCTACAACCCTCTGCAAATGGCATTGTTGTGGAACACCCTCGCCACGCGCGAAGTCAACCTGCTCCATCAAGCACTGACCTACCGCCACAACCTGCCCGACCACACAGCATGGGTCAACTACGTCCGCAGCCATGACGACATCGGCTGGACATTTGCCGATGAGGATGCATGGCAGTTCGGTATTCACGGCTATGACCACCGACAATTCCTCAACCGCTTCTTCGTCAACCATTTCGACGGCAGCTTCGCACGCGGCGTACCGTTCCAATACAACCCAAGCACAGGCGACTGCCGTGTCAGCGGTACAGCCGCAGCATTGGTCGGCTTGGCTCAAAATGATCCGCATGCCGTTGACCGCATCAAACTCTTGTACAGCATTGCTTTGAGTACTGGCGGCCTACCGCTGATTTACCTAGGCGACGAAGTCGGTACGCTCAATGACGATGACTGGTCGCAAGACAGCAACAAGAGCGATGACAGCCGCTGGGCACACCGTCCTCGTTACAATGAGGAGTTGTACAACCAACGCCATGACAGCTCGACCACTGCCGGTCAAATCTTCCAAGGTTTGCGCCATATGATTTCCATCCGCCAAAGCAATCCGCGCTTTAATGGCGGCAGGCTGGTCACCTTCAACACCAACAACAAACACATCATCGGCTATATGCGCAACAACGCGCTTTTGGCATTCGGCAACTTCAGCGAACATGCGCAAACCATCAGTGCGCACACCCTGCAGGCCATGCCGTTTAAAGCGCACGATTTGATCAGCGGTCAAACCGTTTCTCTGAATCAGGATTTGGTCCTGCAACCCTATCAAGTCATGTGGCTTGAAATTGCATAAGCTGAATTTTTTATACATCATTCAAGGCCGTCTGAACAAATCAGCATTCAGACGGCCTTTTAAGGCATAAGATGTATTTTGTATTTTGGGCAGTTTCGCTTAGAATGCACGCTTTAATACCAAATGACACACTTAAAGTCAGGAGTAAAAATCCATGTTGAAAAAATTCGTACTCGGTACCATCGCTGCAGTAGTTTTGGCTGCTTGCGGCGGAGAAGGCAGCAACTCAGCTTCTTCTGCTCCGGCCCAATCCGGCGCGGCCTCCGGCTCACTGATTGAGCGCATCAACAACAAAGGTACCATCACTGTCGGTACGGAAGGTACTTACGCACCATTTACCTACCACGATAAAGACGGCAAATTGACCGGCTACGATGTCGAAGTAACCCGCGCAGTCGCCGACAAACTGGGCATCAAAGTTGAATTTAAAGAAACACAATGGGACTCCATGATGGCAGGTTTGAAAGCCGGCCGTTTTGACGTGGTTGCCAACCAAGTCGGCCTGACCAGCCCTGAGCGTCAAGCGACTTTTGACAAATCCGAGCCTTATAGCTGGAGCGGTGCCGTATTGGTTGCCCGTAAAGACAGCAACATCAAATCCATCGACGACATCAAAGGCGTGAAAACTGCACAATCCCTGACCAGTAACTATGGCGAAAAAGCCAAAGCTGCAGGCGCAGATTTGGTGGCTGTTGATGGTTTGGCGCAATCGTTGACCCTGATTGAACAAAAACGTGCCGACGCAACCCTGAACGACGAATTGGCGGTATTGGATTACCTGAAGAAAAACCCAAATGCCGGTGTAAAAATCGTTTGGTCTGCCCCGGCTGACGAAAAAGTCGGCTCCGGCTTGATTGTCAATAAAGGCAATGATGAAGCATTGGCTAAATTCAGCACAGCCATGACTGAGCTGAAAGCCGACGGCACGCTGAAAAAACTGGGTGAACAATTCTTCGGAAAAGACATCAGTGTTAAATAATTTCCTTGCCTCTCTGCCGTTTATGACGGAAACACGCGCTGATATGCTCATCAGCGCGTTTGGGCCCATGGTTAAAGCCGGCTTCGCAGTGTCTTTGCCTTTGGCGATCGCTTCTTTCGTTATCGGCATGATTATTGCCGTAGCCGTTGCTTTGGTAAGAATCATGCCCTCCGGCGGTATTTTCCAAAAATGCTTGCTGAAGCTGGTGGAATTTTATATTTCCGTCATTCGCGGTACGCCGCTTTTGGTGCAGTTGGTCATCGTATTCTACGGTTTACCTTCCGTCGGCATCTATATCGACCCGATTCCTGCCGCCATCATCGGCTTCTCGCTCAATGTCGGCGCATACGCTTCCGAAACCATACGCGCGGCAATCTTGTCCGTACCTAAAGGCCAATGGGAAGCCGGCTTCTCTATCGGTATGACCTATATGCAGACGTTCCGCCGCATTATTGCGCCACAGGCATTCCGCGTTGCCGTACCTCCTCTGAGCAACGAGTTTATCGGCTTGTTCAAAAATACCTCGCTTGCCGCAGTGGTAACGGTAACAGAGCTTTTCCGTGTTGCCCAAGAGACAGCAAACCGTACTTATGACTTTTTACCCGTTTATATCGAAGCCGCATTGGTTTATTGGTGTTTCTGCAAAGTGCTGTTTTTGATTCAGGCGCGTTTGGAAAAACGTTTTGACCGTTATGTCGCCAAATAAGGAGTTGTCATGATTAAAATCCGCAATATCCATAAGACCTTTGGCGAAAATACCATTTTGCGCGGCATCGATTTGGATGTTGGCAAAGGACAAGTGGTCGTTATCCTAGGCCCTTCCGGCTCAGGCAAAACCACGTTTTTACGTTGTTTAAACGCTTTGGAAATGCCTGAACAAGGTCAGATCGAGTTTGACAATGCACAGCCGTTAAGCATCGATTTTTCCAAAAAACCAAGCAAACACGATATTTTGGCACTGCGCCGCAAATCCGGCATGGTGTTCCAACAATACAACCTCTTTCCGCACAAAACTGCGTTGGAAAACGTCATGGAAGGGCCGGTTGCCGTACAAGGCAAGCCTGTCGCGAAAGCGCGTGAAGAGGCTGTCAAATTGCTTGAAAAAGTCGGTTTGAGCGATAAGATTGACCTCTACCCCTACCAGCTTTCCGGCGGTCAACAGCAACGCGTCGGCATTGCCCGAGCATTGGCGATTCAGCCTGAACTGATGCTGTTTGACGAACCAACTTCCGCGCTTGACCCTGAATTGGTGCAAGATGTTTTGGATACCATGAAGGAATTGGCACAAGAAGGCTGGACCATGGTTGTCGTTACGCATGAAATCAAATTCGCCTTAGAAGTGGCAACCACCGTCGTCGTGATGGACGGCGGCGTTATTGTCGAACAAGGCAGCCCGCAAGATTTGTTCAATCATCCCAAACATGAGCGGACACAAAAATTCCTGCGCCAAATCCGTGCGGACAATGCCGATCTTCAAATTTAATTGAAACAACAGACAATTTGAAAGCATTTCCAACCGTCATTTCATAAAGGCCGTCTGAATAAGTGAAATAGAAATCGTTGATTTCGTTTTCATACTTGTTCAGACGGCCTTTTATATGTCTTTTCAGGTAAAATAACGCCTTTCGTTTTACTCATCCCCTTGCCTGCCATCATGATAGAAATTAAAAAACTCACCTTACAACGCGGTTTGAAAGTCCTGCTCGATAAAGCCGATGCCGTAATCAACCCTGGCCAACGCGTTGGTTTAATCGGTAAAAACGGTACGGGCAAATCCAGCCTGTTTGCGCTAATAAAAGGTGAAATCACTCAAGATGGCGGCGAAATCCTTATTCCCAAAACATGGCGCCTTGCTTCCGTCTCTCAAGAAACGCCTGATTTAGATATTTCCGCTTTAGACTACGTTTTACAAGGCGATGCCGAATTGCAGGCTTTTCAGACGGCCTTGGCTCAAGCAGAAGCGCAAAACGACGGCATGAAGCAAGCCGAATATCACGCCAAACTTGAAGAAATCGATGCCTACACTGCTCCGGCACGTGCCGCCAAACTGCTTAACGGCTTAGGTTTTGCACAAGAAGAACATACGCGCCCCGTCAAATCCTTCTCCGGCGGCTGGCGTATGCGCCTCAACCTTGCCCAAGCGCTGATTTGTCGTGCCGATTTGTTGCTTTTGGACGAACCGACCAACCACTTGGATTTAGAAACCGTGTTATGGCTGGAAAACCATCTCGCTTCCCTGCCCTGTACGCAAATCATCATCTCCCATGACCGTGACTTCTTGAATGCCACCACAACGCACACCATCGAGCTGTCGCAACAAAAACTGACCCAATACGGCGGCAATTACGATTTCTATCAAGCCGAACGCGCCCAACGTCTGGCGCAACAACAAGCCGCCTACGTCAAACAGCAGGCGCAAATCAAACATCTGCAATCCTTTATCGACCGTTTCAAAGCCAAAGCCACAAAGGCCGTACAAGCCCAAAGCCGCATGAAGGCATTAGCCAAACTTGAGCGCATCGCTCCTGCGCATTTGGATAGCGAGTTTTCCTTTGAGTTTGCCAATCCGACCCATCTGCCTAATCCATTATTGAAACTCGACCATGCCGACTTAGGTTATGGCGACAATACCGTTTTACACGATATCACCTTGTCTTTGGAAAGCGGCGCACGTTACGGCCTGTTAGGTGTTAACGGCAGCGGTAAATCCACATTTATCAAAGCATTGGCAGGAAAAATCGATTTACTTTCCGGCAATATCGTCCGCTCCGAAAAGCTCAATATCGGCTATTTTGCCCAACATCAACTGGATACTTTACGCGCTGACCAAAGTCCGGTTTGGCATATCCAGCAGCTTTCGCCCGAAGTCCGTGAACAGGAAATCCGCAACTTTTTAGGCGGTTTCAACTTTGTCGGCGATATGGCGGTTCAAAAGACCGAGCCGTTCTCCGGCGGCGAAAAAGCGCGGCTCGCCCTTGCCATGATTATCTGGCAAAAACCTAATCTGCTGCTGCTTGACGAACCGACCAACCACCTAGACTTGGATATGCGCCACGCCCTGACACTTGCCCTGCAAAGTTTCCAAGGCGCATTGATTGTCGTTTCGCACGACCGCAGCCTGCTTGAAGCGACTACCGACAGCTTCCTATTGATTGACAAAGGCCGTCTGAACAACTTCGACGGTGATTTGAACGACTACCGTCAATGGCGGTTGGCACAAGAAAACGCAGCTGCTGCCCCCGCCGCTTCTGCACAAAGCCAAAGCCGCAAAGACACCAAGCGCATAGAAGCACAAATCCGTCAGGAAAAAGCCAAACGCAGCAAACCGATTCAGCAGAAAATCGACAAAGCTGAAAAAGAAATCGCACGATTGACTGATATTCAGACGGCCTGTGAAGCATTTTTGGCACAAGAATCTGCTTATTCAGAAGAAAATAAACCCAAATTGCAAGAGACACTCGCACAATTAACAGAAACTAAAGTAAAATTAACGCAACTGGAAGAAAACTGGCTGCAATGGCAGGAAGAGCTTGAGCAAATCCAAGTTGATGTCGAAGCCGAGTTTTCCCAATAAAAATAGAGCCATCAGGCCGTCTGAAATAAAACACAATACGGAAAAACATGACTTCAACCATCAAACAAGCCGGATACTTCCTCGTATCCTCTTTCGTCTTGGGCATTTCTCTTCACGCAGCCGCCGCAGTTTATTCCTGCGGCAACGGCAGCTATACTTCCGAACCCAACTCCTCCTGCGCACAGGCACAATTGCCTAAAATCAGCGGCCATCAAGGCAGCGGTTACCACCTCAACATCCGCAGCCTCAATGCCTCTGATGAACGCGCAAATGCAAAGCCTAAGAAAAAGGCACGCGCGGAAAAATCCGATAAACAAGAGAAAAAAGCCGACAAACCGAGCAAAAACAAAAACGGTACAAAAGCTAAAAAACAGCAGCCCATGCCGTCTGAACAAGAATAAAATGCTCAACTGCAACGAATCGGCCCTACCTGAATCATGAAAAAATATCTGCTTACCCTATCCCTGCTGCTTGCCGTTTTCAACAGCCAAGCCCACGCCGCAAAAATCTACACCTGTGAAGTCAACGGCTCGATTGTCTATACCTCGCGCCCAAGCGGCAACTGCCAGGCCGTCAACGATTTGCCGATTGTCGGCAAATACAGCAGCAGCGGATACGACGCCCCGGTTAACGATGCGCCCACACTCAACGCACCGACATCACAAACGGCTCCGGCAAAAAGCAAAAACACAGCGGCAAAATCCAACCATAAGGCAATACCCAAACCTGCCCCTATCCGCACTGCTTCTGAAACGGCTCCTCCTCCGGTTCCAAAATCCTCCGGTGTCAACAGTCGCCGCTCTATTCTGGAAACCGAGTTATCCAATGAACGCGCGGCTTTGGCCGATGCCAAAAAGCAACTGAGCCAAGCGCGGACAGCCAAAGGTGGCAGCGTCAATCAACAGGCCATCAGTACGCTGCAAGGTGCGGTTTTGGATAGAGAGAAAAACATTCAAGCCCTCCAGCGCGAACTGGGCAGAATGTAAGTCCAAATCAATCAAAACATCAGGCCTTCTGAATAGGTGGAAACGAAATCCAAAATTTTCGTCATGCCAAACAGACGGCCTGAATCCTATAATGATTACGCCCGTTTCAATTTCTTGTGCCTAGTAAATACGGTATAATTTGCCCTTTACGCACATTACCTCCGGTCTTTTCAGACGGCCTTTATCTCATGACTGCAAAATCTTCTAAAACCCAAACAAAAAAACGCGTCTCTACCAAACCGGCAGCCAAACCGACCACACGCAAATCCACCAAAGCACAAACTCAAGCCGACAATAAAGTCTCCCAACGCCTCAAGGCCGCCAAAGAGCTGCAAAAAAACGAAGAAAAAAAAGCGCGTCCCGAGCATGTCGTTAACTTGATTAATGATGCTTTATGGCTGTTTGGCTTGGTTATCACCATTTATTTGGCTATTTCCCTGGCCAGCTTCAGCATGGACGACCCTGCATGGTCGCGCAGCGTTCCCAAAAGCAACGATGTCGCCAACCTTGGCGGCCTCTTTGGCTCCTATCTTTCCGATGTCGGATATTATCTGTTCGGCTTATCATTTTGGTGGTGGATAGCCGCCTCTTGCGTTTTCCTCTACAAAAACTTCCGCCCCATGAAAAAGCAGGAAAACCATAAGCCCTACAATCACGGCGTAGCCGCTTTGGCATTATTCCTCCTGCTGGTGTGCAGCCCGATTATCGAACATTTCCTGTTTGACAACGCATTGAGCGAATCCCTTCCCGTTGGAGCCGGTGGATTGGTCGGCCTGTTGGCCGGTTCAGGCTTGGCTTGGCTGTTAGGCAAGTCGGGCAGCCTGTTGATTATGCTGGTGATGTTGCTTTTATCCATTTCCCTGCTGGCTCAGGTGTCATGGTTGGAAGTCATGGCCAAATCCGGCAGCCATATGGGCGGCCTGTTTGGCAGCCTGATGAAAAAACTGTCTCAATTCCAAAATAAAAAAGAAGATGTCCACTCCGAAGCTTTGGAAACCCAAAATACGCGCCGCATGGTTAAAGAGGCCAAAACCATTACCGCCACTCCGGTTGCTCCGTTGGCAGGCAGCAGCAGCAACCGTAAAACCGTCGCCGTATCCGTTGCGCCGCCCCCTAAAATCCAAACTTCCCTGTTTGACGATACTGAACCTAAAAACAACGGCGAATACCACAAACCCAACATGAATCTGTTGCGTATGCCGTCTGAAGAACCGGTTGCCGTCAATCCGGATGAATTGCAACAAACCGCAGAATTAATCGAAGCCAAGCTGGCTGAATTCGGCATCGGCGTACAGGTTGTTTCCGCTACTTCCGGCCCTGTGATTACCCGCTACGAAATCGAACCGGCACAAGGTGTCAAAGGCAGTCAAATTGTCGCCCTGTCCAAAGATTTGGCGCGCTCGATGTCTCTGCAAGCGGTACGCATCGTAGAAACCATTGCCGGTAAAAACACCATGGGCATTGAATTGCCCAACGAGAAACGCCAAGATGTCATGTTGAGCGAAATCCTCTCTTCATCCGTGTTTACCGACGCCAAGTCCAAACTGACCGTTGCCTTGGGTAAAGATATTGCAGGTACCCCCGTTGTCGGCGACTTGGCAAAAATGCCGCATCTTTTAGTCGCAGGTATGACCGGATCGGGTAAATCTGTCGGCGTGAACGGCATGATTATGTCCATGCTCTTCAAAGCCACGCCCGACGAAGTCCGCTTCATTATGATTGACCCGAAAATGCTGGAATTAAGCATTTACGACGGCATTCCGCATCTGCTCTGCCCGGTTGTGACCGATATGCGTGAGGCAGGCCAAGCATTGAACTGGTGTGTTGCCGAAATGGAAAAACGCTATCGCCTGCTTTCCCATGCCGGCGTGCGTAATTTGGACGGTTTCAACCAAAAAGTCGAACAAGCCAAAGCAGCAGGCAAACCATTGCTCAACCCGTTCAGCTTAAATCCTGACGATCCTGAGCCTCTGGAAAAACTGCCGTTGATTGTGGTCGTTATCGACGAGTTGGCTGACTTAATGATGACCGAACGCAAATCCGTTGAGCAGCAAATCGCACGTCTTGCCCAAAAAGCGCGTGCGGCAGGTATTCACATGATTGTCGCCACTCAACGCCCAAGCGTTGATGTGGTTACCGGCCTGATTAAAGCCAACATTCCGACACGTATGGCCTTTACCGTACAAAGCAAAATCGACAGCCGCACTATTCTTGACCAAATGGGTGCAGACGAATTGCTCAAATACGGCGACTCGTTATTCCTGCAACCGGGCAGCGCAGAACCGACACGCCTGCAAGGTGCATTTGTTTCCGATGATGAAGTACATCAAGTTGTCAATTTCGTCAAAGAACAGGCTCCAACCAATTATGTGGAAGGTCTGCTCAGTGGCGAAGCGGCCATCGAGACCACCAATATTGTCAATCCGAACGCAAACAGCGATGAGTTATTTGATCAAGCCGTTGCCTTCGTATTGGAGAGCCGCAAGACTTCCATTTCCGCCCTGCAACGCCAATTGCGCATCGGCTACAACCGTGCCGCCAATTTGATAGATGCGCTTGAAAATGCCGGTGTTCTTTCTCCGGCAGACATCAACGGCAGCCGACGGATTCTGGCACAAAAAGACCAGCTGTAAAAAACAACAATATCAAAACACAAAGGCCGTCTGAAAAGAATTTCCCACTTTTCAGACGGCCTTTTTATGTTATTCGTGAAACATTGTGTTATACTAAGCAGCTAAATTTTGACCTTATGCACGCTTCCGAAATTCTTCGGAATACTGAGCAGAAGGATAACCGTTTAAACACAACGAATTTAAGGGCTTACGATGAGCGTAACTGTTGAAACTTTAGAAAATCTGGAACGCAAAGTAGTATTGTCTCTGCCTTGGTCCAAAATCAACGCAGAAACTGAGAAAAAACTGAAACAAACCCAACGCCGTGCAAAAGTTGACGGCTTCCGTCCGGGTAAAGCACCGTTCAAAATGATTGCCCAAATGTACGGCGCAAGCGCACAAAACGACGTTATCAACGAATTGGTACAACGCGAATTCTACGAAGTTGCCGTTGCTCAAGAATTGAAAGTTGCCGGTTACCCACGCTTTGAAGGCGTTGAAGAACAAGACGATCAAGAGTCTTTCAAAGTTGCCGCTATTTTTGAAGTTTTCCCTGAAGTAACTATTGGCGACCTGTCTGCCCAAGAAGTAGAAAAAGTTACTGCGACTGTTGGCGATGCCGAAATTGACCAAACTGTAGAAATCCTGCGTAAACAACGCACCCGCTTCAACCATGTTGACCGCGAAGCCCAAAACGGCGACCGCGTCATCATCGACTTTGAAGGCAAAATCGACGGCGAACCTTTCGCTGGCGGCGCGTCTAAAAACTACGCTTTCGTATTGGGCGCAGGCCAAATGCTGCCTGAATTCGAGGCCGGTGTTGTCGGCATGAAAGCCGGTGAAAGCAAAGATGTTACCGTAAACTTCCCTGAAGACTACCACGGTAAAGATGTTGCCGGTAAATCTGCCGTATTCACCATCACTCTGAACAACGTTTCTGAAGCCACTTTGCCTGAAGTTGATGCTGACTTTGCTAAAGCTTTGGGTATTGAAGACGGCGACGTTGCCAAAATGCGCGAAGAAGTGAAGAAAAACGTTGGCCGCGAAGTTGAGCGCCGCATCGGTGAACAAACCAAAGAATCTGTAATGAATGCCCTGCTCAAAGCAGCCGATTTGCAAGTTCCTGTTGCTTTGGTCAACGAAGAAGCCGCCCGCTTGGCAAACGAAATGAAACAAAACTTCGTTAACCAAGGTATGGCTGACGCTGCAAACTTGGATCTGCCTTTGGATATGTTCAAAGAACAAGCAGAACGCCGCGTTTCTTTGGGTCTGATTTTGGCTAAATTGGTTGAAGAAAACAAACTTGAGCCAACTGAAGACCAAATCAAAGCCGTTGTTGCCAACTTCGCAGAAAGCTACGAAGATCCTCAAGAAGTTATCGACTGGTACTACGCAGAGCCTTCCCGCCTGCAAGGCCCGACTTCTTTGGCAGTAGAAAGCAACGTTGTTGATTTCGTTCTGAGCAAAGCTAAAGTAACCGAAAAAGCGCTGTCTTTTGACGAAGTAATGGGCGCACAAGCTTAATTGCTCCAAGGCCGTCTGAAATAGACAATCAAAAGCACCGAAGCGCTTTAAATGGCTTTGGTGCTTTTCCATCATTAACAGGAGACAAAAATGTCCTTCGATTTCAATAACTACCTTGTCCCTACCGTTATCGAACAAAGCGGTCGCGGCGAGCGCGCATTCGACATCTACTCACGCCTTTTGAAAGAGCGCATCGTTTTCTTGGTCGGCCCGGTGACAGATGAATCTGCCAATCTGGTTGTTGCGCAATTGCTGTTCTTGGAAAGCGAAAACCCAGATAAAGATATCTTCTTCTATATCAACTCTCCGGGCGGTTCAGTTACTGCCGGTATGTCGATTTACGACACCATGAACTTCATCAAGCCTCATGTTTCTACCTTATGCTTGGGCCAAGCGGCAAGCATGGGCGCATTCCTGTTGTCCGCAGGCGAAAAAGGCAAACGCTTTGCCCTGCCAAACAGCCGCATCATGATTCACCAACCGCTCATCAACGGCGGCTTGGCCGGTCAGGCTTCCGATATTGAAATTCATGCTAAAGAGCTGCTGAAAATCAAAGAGAAACTGAACCGCTTACTCGCCAAACATTGTGATCGCGATTTAGCCGACTTGGAACGCGATACCGACCGCGACAATTATATGTCTGCCGATGAAGCTAAAGAATATGGTTTGATTGACCAAGTTTTGGAAAACCGCTCCTCTCTGCAAGCCTAATCTTTATCGGTTTAAATCAAAGGCCGTCTGAAAAGTATATATTCAGACGGCCTTTCTTCAATCTTACTTCGTGTTGTCTTTGTTATTCACTTGAACCGGATACAGTAAAATCAAAGGATTGGCTTTAACTTGACTCCAGAAGCTTTTCAGCAGATTACGCATACTGCCCAAACGCGTGCCGCGAGAACGGAGTGCAACGGCCAAAGCTAAAGAAAAGCTGACCACCAGATTCACCATGCCGATTGCCAATACACTTGCCAAGCCAAGCATAAAAGTGAATATATCTGCATGACCGCTAATCGCGGCATAACCCAAATTTGCCGAAGAGAACGCCACATGGCGAATATCCAGCGGCAAGCCGAAAAGATGGCCGAAATAGCCGGTCATCCCCAAAAGCATACCAAAAATAAAATTGCCCATAAGCGAGCCGTAATGCTTATGAATATAAGCGGCCAGACGGCGGCGTGGCTGCGGACGCATGATTTTTCGTAAAAACGGATTAAACGGCAGGCGCTGACGCAGGTTCAGATAATCGGAACGGTTGTCAAAGAAGCCGGCAATAATCCCCGAGCAAAACAGCCATACACCGGCAATAGCGGCATACCATAAAGTCGGCTGAGTAAAAATCTCAATAGATTTAAACTGGTAGGCTGTAACTGCCTCATTCAATAAAGGCTGGCCATGCGTGTAGGCATAACCCCAAGCGATCCCCGCCGCCAACAATACGGCAATCGATACATTACCAAATACGGCAACACTTTGCGAACGACACACGTCAATCAGCAGTTTTGCCAATTTGTTGTCCACCGCCTTGCTGCCTTCATTTGAGTCCACCTGCTCGGCAAAGCTCGCCGCCGTCATGGCAGGCTGCTTGGTCGCAACGGTGCAGTGCAGCATATGAGTCAACATAAAGCCTAAGCCGTAGTTAAGTCCGGCAAGGAATGACGTCGTAAACTCGCCGAATCCCAAAGACGCAATATGGATTTTATTCAATGCCATCAGAGCAATAATTACGCCGCCGCCTGCTGCGGAATAAAACATTTTGAAATATTCGCTACGGTTGCGCGTAATGTAATGCTCACCATGATGGCTTTTGTTTTCCGTAATACTGCGTGCCAGCATTCGGATACTGCTTTTACGCAAGTGGCTGGTGCTGTATTGCTCTACCGCCGCGTAAATCATCGCATTCATCAGATTGATGGTTAAGCGGGTACGGCTGCCGGTTTCGATTTGAATATTGGTCAACAGTTTCAGACGGCCTATGGTTTGTTGCAGGCGCTCCAGCAAGTGTGCCACTTTCACTGACGAACCAGACCCTGCTCCTGTACCACGACGACGCAGATACTCAATTTGCTTGTCGCACTGGTCAAACATGACCTCCAAGTGCGCCGTATCATAAGTTTCTTCGCTGTGGCGATAGTGTTCTACCAATTTTGCAATTTCACGTTGTAAGGCGACAAATGCCGAATCCGCCTCCAACAAACGGGGGGCAATCCGTATTAAATCCGGCTCAATCGCTTCGGAAGCAATCCAAATCGACAGCATTTCCACCGCTCGCAAACGGGCATCTGCCAACTGTCGGCTGGCCGTCTGAAGCAAAGCAGGATCCGCTTTGCCCTGCAACAATTCATACATGCTCAACCATTGGCGCAAACTCAGGGTTTGCAACCATTTATCATCGTTTTTCGAATGGAAAAGATACAAAAACACTTCGCGCAGATTGGAAAAATCTTTATAAGACGGGCTGAAACGTTCGTAAATCCGTATGCCCATCTCCCGAGTAAAACTATGGCGCGAGAAAATACCCAGCTTAATCAGCGCAGGATAGATGTGAACTTTGGACAGCCAGGCATAGAAGCGCAGGCTGAATTGACGGCATAAAGCATCGTCTTGTTTTAAAGTAGATAAAATCAAATCGAAACGTTCGGAAGCCTGTTTTTTGCCTCCTCGGCGCAAAAATTTGATTAATGCATTGAGAATAAGAACAAAGTCGGTATCATTTAAGCGTTCCGACAAAATAATGTGAAGATTTTGATTAGTCAGTTTTTGCATTGTAGTATTATTACATAAAATGAGATATTTAGCAAGAACCTTGGCAAACAGGTCGGATTATATCGCATTCTTTGTCAACCTATGGAACAAGATTTTCAATTAATATTCTCTAAAATTCAATGAATAATCAAATTACATAACAAATATATGATGTGAATCAATAACTAAGAAAGGCCGTCTGGATTCTTTCAGACGGCCTTTTACAACAACATACTACATTGTTTTAACCTTATGCAAACAAGAGCTTACCACCCTCTTCTTTAACATGGATTGTGCTATCAGGTGCATATTTACCTTCAAGTAATGCTTTTGCCAGCGTATTTTCGATTTCTGACTGAATGGCGCGTTTGAGCGGACGGGCACCATACACAGGATCAAAACCGGCTTTGGCAATCAGATCCAAGGCAGCATCATCGACTTTCAGATGCAGATGTTGCGCTTCCAAACGTTTTTCCAAACCTTTAAGCTGGATTTTCGCAATGCTGCGGATATTGGCCTGATCCAAACCATGGAACACGACTACTTCGTCAATACGGTTGATCATTTCAGGACGGAAATGTTCTTTCACATCCTCCATCACCACTTCTTTTACCGCTTCGTAGTCCTGAGTACCCATTTGTTGGATATGTTGGCTACCAATATTGGAAGTCATCACGATAACGGTATTTTTGAAGTCCACAGTTCGACCTTGTCCATCGGTCAAGCGGCCGTCATCCAATACTTGCAGCAAGATATTGAACACGTCCGGATGGGCTTTTTCCACTTCATCCAAAAGAATCACGCTGTATGGTTTGCGGCGGACTTGCTCAGTCAGGTAGCCGCCTTCTTCGTAGCCGACGTAGCCGGGAGGCGCACCGATTAAGCGGGCAACAGCATGTTTTTCCATGTATTCGGACATATCGATACGAATCAGATGATCTTCGCTGTCAAACAGGAAGCCTGCCAAAGCTTTGCACAACTCGGTTTTACCCACACCGGTCGGGCCTAGGAACAGGAAGCTGCCGTAAGGTTTGTTTGGATCGGCAAGGCCGGAACGGCTGCGGCGGATGGCGTCGGATACAGCACGCACGGCTTCATCTTGGCCGACCACACGGCGGTGCAATACTTCTTCCATTTTCAACAGCTTGTCGCGTTCGCCTTCCATCATTTTGGACACAGGGATGCCGGTCATGCGCGATACGATTTCGGCCACTTCGTCCGCACCAACTTCGGTACGGAAGAGTTTGTTTTGTTTTTTGCCGTCAGGATTGCTTTCTGCTGCTTGCAACTGCGCGCTCAATTTAGGCAGCTCACCGTATTCCAGCTCGGATGCGCGGGCAAAATCTCCTTGGCGTTTGGCCTGTTCGATTTTGACTTTGATGTCGTCCATCTGTTTCTTGATGTCGGCAGTGCTGGATGACGCAGCTTTTTCGGCTTTCCAAATTTCGTCCAAATCGGCGTATTCTTTTTGCAGGCCGTCGATTTCTTCGTCTATCAATTCCAGACGTTTTTTGCTGGCATCATCGGTTTCTTTGGCAACGTGCATTTTTTCCATTTTGAGCTGGATAATGCGACGGTCAAGTTTATCCATTTGCTCAGGTTTGCTGTCCAGCTCCATTTTGATACGGCTGGCTGCTTCGTCAATCAAATCAATCGCTTTATCAGGCAGGAAGCGGTCGGTAATATAACGGTCGCTCAACTCCGCTGCGGCAACGATAGCAGGGTCGGTAATATCGATACCGTGGTGGATTTCATAACGCTCTTGCAAACCGCGCAGGATAGCGATGGTGTCTTCCACGCTGGGTTCACCAACCAATACTTTTTGGAAGCGGCGTTCGAGTGCCGCATCTTTCTCGATGTACTGACGGTATTCATCCAAAGTAGTCGCACCGATACAGTGCAATTCGCCGCGCGCCAAAGCCGGTTTCAACATATTGCCCGCATCCATTGCGCCGTCGGTTTTGCCTGCACCAACCAAAGTATGGATTTCATCGATGAAAATCAAAGTGTTACCATCGTCTTTAGCTAAGTCGTTCAAAACGCCTTTCAAGCGTTCTTCAAATTCACCACGGTATTTCGCGCCAGCAATCAAAGCCGCCAAGTCCAAAACCAAAAGGCGTTTGTTACGCAGGGATTCAGGCACTTCGCCGTTAACAATACGTTGCGCCAAACCTTCGACGATGGCGGTTTTACCCACACCCGGCTCACCAATCAGCACAGGGTTGTTTTTGGTACGGCGTTGCAATACCTGAATTGCACGGCGGATTTCATCATCACGACCGATAACAGGGTCGAGTTTGCCGTCTCGGGCGCGTTGAGTCAGGTCGAGTGTGTATTTTTTCAAAGCATCGCGTTGGTCTTCGGCATTCGCATCGTTCACGTTTTGTCCTCCTCGTACCGCATCGATCGCGGCATTGATATTTTGTTCGGTTGCACCGGCTTCTTTCAAAATTTTGCCGGTCGCATCATTCTGCTGAACCAAAGCCAGCAGGAAAAGTTCGCTGGCGATATAGGCATCGCCACGTTTGGTCGCAGCCTTGTCCATCAAGTTCAATACAGCTTGCAGTTCACGGCTAGGCATAATATCGCCACCTTGACCGGATACTTTTGGCAAGCTGCTCAAATGTTGCTGCAAAAGTTGTTTTACTTGAGGCACATTCACACCTGCATGAGCCAATAACGCAGCAGCACCACTGTTTTGATCGTCAAACAACGCTTTTAAGATAAAGCCGGCCTCAAGATAGCTGCTGTCCGCAGCCAAAGCCAGACTTTGACCTTCTTGCAGAGCTTGCTGAAATTTGGCAGTCAATTTATCAAATCTCATTTTAAGTTCCTCTTCAAATATATTCTGTTAGAGCCTATATAAGCGCAAATGTGGATAACTCAAGAGCCATTTACCCCATTAATCAACAGTTTTTACTATATTATTGTTTTATAAAGTTTTATTTTTATGATTTTATGTGCATAACTTTTTATTATCCATCTACTCTTTACTCAAAAGGCCGTCTGAAAAATCAAGAATAATCAGGTATAATCGGCACCATATTTATTTTCAGACGGCCTTTGTGCCGAAGGATACTTTCATGAGCAAAAAACGAGTTTTAACAGGCGTTACCACAACAGGTATTCCACACTTAGGCAACTATGTCGGCGCCATCCGCCCGGCCATCCGCGCGGCGCAAGATTCCAATACCGAATCATTCCTCTTTTTGGCCGACTATCACGGCATCATCAAATGTCATGAGCCGGAAATGATTCATCAATCTACTCAAGCTGTTGCCGCCACATGGCTCGCCTGCGGACTCAACCCTGAACAGACCACTTTCTATCGTCAAAGCGATATTCCCGAAGTGATGGAATTGAACTGGATTCTGACCTGTATCACTGCAAAAGGCCTAATGAACCGCGCCCACGCTTATAAAGCCGCAGTACAGGCAAATACCGAAAACGGTCAGGAAGATCCGGATCACGGCGTGGAAATGGGCCTGTACAGCTACCCTATCCTCATGACCGCTGACATCCTTATGTTCAATGCCCATGAAGTACCAGTCGGTCGCGACCAAATCCAACACGTTGAAATGGCACGCGATATTGCCGGTCGCTTTAACCACCGCTTCCAAGAACTCTTCACCCTGCCAGAAGTGAAGATTGATGAAAACGTCGAACTCTTGGTCGGCTTGGACGGACGCAAAATGTCCAAGTCTTACGGCAATACCATTCCGCTTTGGGAAAACGATAAAAAAACCCAAAAATCGGTCAACAAAATCATCACCAATATGAAAGAACCCGGCGAGCCGAAACAGCCTGATGAAAGTCCTCTGTTTGAAATCTACAAAGCCTTCTCCACGCTGTCTGAAACTGCTGAGTTCACGCAAATGCTGGCCGAAGGCCTTGCTTGGGGTGAGGCCAAGAAACTCTTGGGTGCAAAAATCAATGCCGAGCTCGCAGAACCGCACGAGCGTTACAATGAGTTGACAGCCAAACCATCTCAAATTGAAGACATTTTGCAGGCCGGCGCACAAAAAGCGCGTAAAGAAGCACGTGAATTGTTGGATAAAGTACGCGATGCAGTAGGTATTCGTTCGTTGAAATAATAGCAAGGCCGCCTGAAAATTTCAGACGGTCATAATATCATTTATTATTTGAAATATAATCGTTTTCTAGGGTTTCTCATATGAAAAAAACCTTCCCCCTTATCTTACTCAGCCTTTCATTGGCTGCTTGCGGCGGTAAATCTGAAGATACTGCCGCCAATGATGCTGCTTCAGGCAAAGCGCCTAAACCTACCTTCAAAGTTAAATATATTGATGAACAAGCCATAACCGGTTTGGATTTAGGTACAGCTCAAGACGGCGAAACGAAAGAAGGTAAAAAACAACGTACCTATCCGATTAACGGCATAGAAGGTGGCGTCATCAATCTGATTGGTAAGCACCCTACCGACTTAGAAGTCATCAGCGGCCAATGCATGGAAAAAAATGAAAAAGGCGTTTCAGCCGGCTGGTCAGCCAACGGAGTCTGCCACACAGCCTTTGCAAAAATGGTGGACAATATTGCCCAAGACGGCGGCAAACTGACCGACTATCTGATTTCACACGCTGCTTTGCAGCCTTATACCGAAGGCAAAAGCGGTTATGCCGCCGTACAAAACGGCCGCTATATTTTAGAAATTGACAGCGAAGGCATGTTCTATTTCCGTCGCCGTCATTACTAAACTTCTAACCATCCTATTTTCCCCTGACACGAGGACTGAATCATGGCTCAAGTTACTTTCCAAGGCTCACCTATTTCTACAAACGGCAATTTGCCTGCCATCGGCCAAGTTGCACCTGATTTCACATTGGTAGCAGCAGACCTATCTGAGAAATCATTGGCTGACTATGCAGGCAAACGCAAAGTGCTGAATATTTTCCCTAGCATTGACACAGGTGTATGCGCCCAGTCCGTCCGCACTTTCAACAAACGTGCCTCTTCGTTAGAAAATACCGTCGTCTTGTGCATTTCTGCCGATTTACCGTTTGCACAAGCCCGTTTCTGCGGTGCAGAAGGTTTAGAAAATGTAGTGACACTTTCCACATTCCGCAGCAGCTTTTCTAACGATTACGGAGTAACACTGACAGAAAGCCCATTACGCGGCCTGACTGCCCGCGCAGTGGTGGTTTTAAATGATCAAAACCAAGTTCTCCACGCTGAGTTGGTTTCTGAAATTGCGAACGAGCCTGACTACGAAGCAGCTTTAGCTGTTTTGTAATTGACTCAATAAAATCAGGTCGTCTGAAAATTTTCAGACGGCCTTTAGCTTATCTTCAAAATAAAAACGGTAGCTTAAAAGCTACCGTTTTCTGTTTCAAACCTTATACAGATTTATCTGTTTTGTCTGTTTCTACTGACTCAGTATTCTGAACCTCATTTTGCTCAACAGCTTCAGCAGCTTCAGCAATAGGCGCTTCATACTCTTCCACTTTGTCATCGCGGACATTGTGGCTATAATCTTTAGGCGGACTAGGCTGTTTACCGGCCATAATTTCCAAAACTTGGTCTCGATCGATGGTTTCCCAATCCATAAGTGCTTTGCACATGGTTTCCATCTTATCACGATTTTCATCCAAGATTTTGTAAGCCACTTGGTATTGCTCATCCAAAATACGGCGGATTTCCGCATCGATATCTTGTTGGGTTTTCTCGGAAATATTTTGAGAACGGGTTACGCTGCGACCCAAGAATACCTCACCTTCGTTCTCAGCATAAACCATCACACCCATTTTGTCGCTCATACCATAACGCGTTACCATCTCGCGTGCCATTTGAGTTGCACGCTCAAAGTCGTTAGATGCACCGGTAGAAATACGGCCGACAAAAATATCTTCAGCAATACGGCCACCAAACAAGATTGAGAGCTGGCTCAGCATTTGGTCTTTGTACATACTGATGCGGTCACGCTCAGGCAGCTGCCAAGTCAAACCCAATGCACGGCCACGAGGCATAATCGTTACTTTGTGAACCGGATCGGTAAACGGCAGGCTTTCCGCTACGATTGCATGACCGGCCTCATGATAGGCTGTCGCACGTTTTTCATCTTCGTGCATTACCATACTGCGACGCTCCGGACCCATGTAGATTTTGTCTTTAGCATCTTCAAAGTCGCTTTGATCGACTTTAACTTTATTACGACGACCGGCAAACAAAGCTGCTTCATTGACCAAGTTTGCCAAATCCGCACCTGAAAAACCAGGTGTACCGCGTGCTAAAGAAGTCAAATCTACGGATGCATCCAAAGGTACTTTTTTAGCGTGTACTTTCAAGATTTGCTCACGGCCACGGATATCAGGCAATGGAACAACGACTTGACGGTCAAAACGGCCCGGACGCTGCAACGCTGGGTCAAGTACATCAGGACGGTTGGTTGCTGCGATCACAATAACGGTTTGATTGCTTTCAAAACCATCCATTTCAACCAACAATTGGTTTAATGTTTGCTCACGCTCATCATTACCACCGCCCAAACCAGCACCACGCTGACGGCCAACCGCATCAATTTCATCAATAAAGATGATACATGGCGCGTTTTTCTTGGCCTGCTCGAACATATCGCGGACACGGCTCGCACCGACACCGACAAACATTTCTACGAAGTCAGAACCTGAAATGCTGAAGAATGGCACACCGGCCTCACCGGCAATCGCTTTAGCCAGCAATGTTTTACCCGTACCAGGGCTACCGGCCAACAAAATACCGCGAGGTACACGACCACCCAGGCTTTGATAGCGGTTAGGCGATTTCAGGTAATCCACAATTTCTTGTACTTCTTCTTTTGCCTCATCACAACCGGCAACATCGGCAAAAGTAACTTTATTGGAATCTTTGTCCAACAAACGTGCACGGCTCTTACCAAAAGAGAATGCTCCGCCTTTACCGCCACCGCCGCTTTGCATACGCATGAAGTAGAACCATGCACCGATCAACAACAAAACAGGCAGCAGGCTGTAAAACAGACTGGCCAGCATGCTTGGTTTTTCTTCCGGAGTCACTTTGACGCGTACTTTGTTGTCCAACAGTGTTTTAACCAAGTTGTCATCCAAAGGCGCATTGGTATAGAAGGCAGTTTTATCGGTGCGCTCACCTTTAATCAGATAGCCGCTGACAACAGATCCTTCAATATTGACATTGGATACTTCGCCACTATTAACTTGCTGAATAAATTGAGAATATTCGATTTGCTGTTTATCTTCCTGCTTATCGCTGAGTGCATTGAATGCTGCTAAAAGCATAGCACCACCCACTACCCAGACTAATATGTTTTTAATGGTATTCCCCACTGAACAGGCTCCATGGTTACAAAATAAATAAAATCAAGGGAAAGAATTTTAAAGCACCCACCCTACATTGTCAGCGTTTATTTTTACCTAATAGGTAAATCTCACTGGAACGATTGCGGGAAGCATCCGGCTTTCGAGTTTGTACACTGGCAAAAATTTCACGCATAGCCGCCGTATACTCTTGATAACCCGCGCCTTGAAACACCTTCACTAAAAAACTGCCTCCGGTTTTCAAATGTTGGGAGGCAAAATCCAAAGCCAGTTCACACAAATAAAAACTGCGTGCCTGGTCGGTTACGGCATTGCCTGACATATTGGGTGCCATATCACAGATTACAAGGTCTAACGGACGATTATCCAATAAGGCTTCAAACTGCTCCAAAACAGCATCTTCCCTAAAGTCGCCCTGAATAAACGACACACCTTCAATAGCTTCCATCGGCAAAATATCCAAAGCAAACACTGCTCCTGTTTTACCGACCAGCTTGGCCGCCACCTGTGACCAACTTCCCGGCGCACTGCCCAAATCTGCCAAAACCGTACCTGGTTTGATTAATTTATCTTTTTGATTAATTTCCAATAATTTATAAGCTGCTCTGGCACGATATCCGTCCTTTTGTGCCATATGGACATAATGATCGTTGACGTGCTCATGCAGCCATGCTTTTGAAGATTTTGAGCGTACAGCCATCTTGATTTGAAATGCTTAAGTTAAAATCAGCATTGTACGTTATTTCCCCCGTAAATGTTCTAAATCGCGTACAATATAGCCATTATTCTTTTGAATTGGATACTTATTAATATGAGCGACAACAAATTAAGCACCAAAGAAATTTTGGCCTTGAAAGCCCAAGCACATCACCTCCATCCTGTCGTTATGATTGGCCAACAAGGCTTGACCGACTCAGTCATCAAAGAAGCCGATGCCGCATTGACAGCGCACGAATTGATTAAAGTCCGTGTTTTTGGCGATGATCGTGCTGAACGTATTGAAATTTGCAATGCCCTGTGTGAAACACTGGGTGCTCAACTGGTGCAACATATTGGCAAATTACTTGTTTTGTGGCGTAAGAAACCGGACGACGAATAATTTAAACTGAATAAACAGCAGAAGTATTTTCTCAATCCACTTTAATCATATCCTTCTGTTGTATTTATGCAGTACGAAATGATTTATTCCATTATTCTAAGTATAAAAATACAAATACGGTTGTCTGTTTTTGTAAATAACCTCAAAATTACAAAATCATAACGGCCGCACTCTGTCGGCCGATTATTTTATTCTTAATCCTTCGCAAAATATAAAAGCAAACCGATGAATGCTCAACAATATGAAGAATCTTTTCTTCTAGCAGAAAAATTAATCACTCAAGACCCTCCTGACTTTGCACGAGCCATCCCATTGCTCTGCGAGGCAGCAGAAGCCGGGCATATTGAGGCCGCATTTCAGCTAGCAGGATGCCTGATCGAACACCACGAAAATGCGCAAGATTTAGCAATTGCAGTTGAATATTTAAAGCAAGCTGCAAGAGCTGGTCATCCATATGCCCGCTATAATCTTCTCCAGTTACAAGAAAATAATGGAATAGAAATAGAAAAGCTCATTGCAGCCTATCAAGAGCTTGCTGAAGAAGGATTAGCCCCAGCACAACTACGCCTCATGCGTTTATATGCAGACAATGGCAATGACCAAGAAGCAGTCAAATGGGCATTGAAAGCTGCCGAACAGCAAAATCCTCAGGCGCAATACTTCTTAGCCCAACATTACCAATATTCCAGCTCTTCTGATTTGGAATATTCCCATAAACTTTATCAGCAATCCGCTGCACAGGGATTTATTGCAGCACACTGGCAACTCGGTCTCCAATACAAATTGGGGCAAGGTGTCGCACAAAATCCTGAAAAAGCAATCGAACATTTACGTATTGCCGCCGATTACGACATTGTTCCAGCTCAAACTTCTCTTGCAGAACTCTTAGCCGCATCAAATCCTGCTGAAGCATTGGAATGGTTTGAAAAATCTGCCGCACAAGGTGACAGCAATGCGAATGTAGCACTTGCCGAAATCTATCTGCTAGGCAAAAACACCGAACGAGACCCTCAGAAGGCCTATCAGCACGCTAAATTTGCTGCGGATCAAAATGATCCGGAAGGTTTGCGCCTTTTAGGTGATATCCATCGCTACGGATTGGGACGATCAGTTGATGCAGACACCGCCCGTCAATATTATCAACGCTCGGCCGATTTAGGTAATCTTGTCGCTTACCAAAAACTTCTGTCTGACAGCGCGTTGAATAACCAGCAAAACTATGAACTGACGAAAGAAATTGCCCTCCAACGTCAGGAAGCCGAGCGTCTGTACAAGCTGGCATTTGCAGCACACTATGGCTTAAAACGCAAACAGAATTACACTGAAGCACTGGAGTTATACCATCAGTCCGCAGAACGTGGACACAGTAAATCCCAAACCAATCTTGGCATGATGTATTACTGCGGACAAGGCGTACCTGTCGACTACGCCCAAGCTGCAAAATGGTTTGAAGCAGCGGCCAAACAAAGAGACACGATGGCTCAATATAATCTTGCCTGCCTGTATTATCACGGCATGGGTGTAAAAAAAGACATCAACAATGCTTGCTTCTGGTTGCAAGAAGCCATCCAACATGGACATGAACAGCAAGACGTTCTCAAAGAGCTTCTGACTCAATGGAAGCAATTCTCTCAAAAAGGCTCTACTGATAATTAGAGGCCGTCTGAAATTCTAACTTCCTACATAAATGACATGTCAGCGCTAAAGTAGCCTGTACATGTCATTTTTTTCATTTACCCTTCCTCAACAATCGCCATCTTCAAATCCCATTTCTCCTTAATCTCTTTAGAGTCTTCAGACGGCCTATTCTCTTTGTAAAAAACCAGATAATCTTAAATTTAATTTTCTATTTACAACAAAATTTGAAAAATATTTTTCGTATTCGAATAAACTTTCTCAAATATCTGATGCTTTTTTACTGTATCCACTCAATATCTCGATTTAAAAACAAGCTACATAACTCTTTTAAAAAATCTTAATTTCAACCTCTAAATCCTATCAATATCTACAGCACAATTTGCCAGTTTGCCCAATTACTGATAGCATTTGCAGGTTAGCTGGTTTGTAAAAAGTTCAATTCTTTCTGATTTTTTATCAACGGTTATAACGTATTGATAATATTTCAGTAATTAAAACTTTTTTCGAATTTAACTCTAGGAATTTTCGTTTTAAACTCACATCTGTTCGCAAACGAAAATATCGGAGTAATACTCCGTCATTGAAAAACACTCAACACAAGGATAGATATTATGTCCACCCAATTACACGATGTTGACCCAATTGAAACCAAAGAATGGTTAGACGCGTTAAGCTCTGTTTTAGAATATGAAGGTAGCGAACGCGCCCAATACCTGCTGGAAAGTTTGGTCAAATACAGCCGTGACAAAGGCATCCGTATGCCTCACGGCACCACTACTCCATATTTGAACACCGTTTCCGTAGAAGACGAAAAAGGCATCCCCGGCGACCAAAACATCGAACACCGCATCCGTGCATTCGTTCGTTGGAACGCTGCCGCTATCGTTTTGCGCGCGGGTAAAAAAGATTTGGAATTGGGTGGACACATTGCATCTTTCCAATCAGCCGCCACTATGTACGAAGTCGGCTTCAACCACTTCTGGAAAGCTAAAGGCGAAGGTGAAGAAGGCGATTTGGTATTCTTCCAAGGCCACGTAGCCCCTGGTATCTACGCACGTGCGTTCGTTGAAGGCCGTCTGACTGAAGACCAGCTGAACAACTTCCGTCAAGAAGTTGACGGTAAAGGCCTGCCTTCTTACCCTCACCCTCACCTGTTGCCTGACTTCTGGCAATTCCCAACCGTATCTATGGGTCTGGGCCCATTGATGGCGATTTACCAAGCACGCTTCCTGAAATACTTGGAATCTCGCGGCCTGGCTAAAACCAAAGGCCGTAAAGTATGGGTATTCTGTGGCGACGGCGAAATGGATGAACCTGAAAGCCAAGGTGCTATTGCTCTGGCTTCACGCGAAGGCTTGGATAACTTGGTATTCGTCATCAACTGTAACCTGCAACGTTTGGACGGCCCAGTACGCGGTAACGGCAAAATCATTCAAGAGCTGGAAGGCAACTTTGCCGGTGCCGGCTGGAATGTTGTGAAAGTCATCTGGGGTCGTCGTTGGGACCGCCTCTTGGCAAAAGACAAAGATGGCATCCTGCGTAAACGTATGGAAGAGTGCTTGGACGGTGACTACCAAACTTACAAATCCAAAGACGGCGCATACGTCCGTGAACACTTCTTCAATACGCCTGAACTGAAAGCATTGGTCGCCGATATGACTGATGACGAAATTTGGGCATTGAACCGCGGTGGTCATGACCCTCAAAAAGTCTACAACGCTTACGACCGCGCTGCGAACCACGCCAACGGCAAACCTACTGTAATCTTGGCAAAAACCATTAAAGGTTACGGTATGGGTGCATCCGGCGAAGGTCAAAACGTTGCCCACCAAGCCAAAAAAATGGACAAAGCGTCTCTGAAACAATTCCGTGACCGCTTTGACATTCCTGTAACTGACGAGCAAATCGACAGTGGCGACCTGCCTTACCTGACTTTTGCTCCTGACAGCGAAGAATACAAATACCTGCACGCACGCCGTGAATCTTTGGGTGGCTACCTGCCTCAACGCAACCCAACCCAAGATGTTCTGGAAGTGCCTGAACTGTCAGCATTTGATGCCCAACTGAAATCCAGCGGTGACCGTGAATTCTCCACCACCATGGCTTTCGTACGCATCCTGTCTACCCTGTTGAAAGACAAAAAAATCGGCAAACGCGTTGTACCTATCGTTCCTGACGAAAGCCGTACTTTCGGTATGGAAGGTATGTTCCGCCAATACGGTATTTGGAACCCTAAAGGCCAACAATATACCCCTCAAGATAAAGACCAACTGATGTTCTACAAAGAATCTGTTGACGGTCAAATCTTGCAAGAAGGTATTAATGAGCCAGGCGCAATGGCTGACTGGATCGCGGCTGCAACCAGCTACGCCAACAGCAACTTTGCGATGATTCCTTTCTATATCTACTACTCTATGTTCGGTTTCCAACGCATCGGCGACTTGGCATGGGCTGCCGGCGATATGCATGCACGCGGCTTCCTGTTGGGTGGTACTGCCGGCCGTACAACGCTGAACGGTGAAGGTCTGCAACACGAAGACGGCCACAGCCATATTCAAGCAGATTTGATTCCAAACTGCGTTTCTTACGACCCGACATTCCAATACGAAGTAGCCGTTATCGTTCAAGACGGTCTGCGCCGTATGTATGCCAACAATGAGGATGTGTTCTACTACATCACCCTGATGAACGAGAACTACGCTCACCCGGATATGCCTGAAGGCGCAGAAGAAAACATCCTGAAAGGTATGTATCTGCTGAAAGCCGGCGGCAAAGGCGACAAGAAAGTTCAATTGATGGGTTCCGGTACCATCCTGCAAGAAGTCATTGCCGGTGCTGAATTGTTGAAAGCCGACTTCGGCGTAGAAGCAGACATCTGGTCTTGCCCATCTTTCAACCTGTTGCATCGCGACGCTATCGAAGCAGAACGTTTCAACCGCCTGAATCCTTTGGAAACTGCAAAAGTACCGTTTGTTACTTCTCAACTGCAAGGTCATGACGGCCCAGTGATTGCCGCTACCGACTATATCCGCAGCTATGCTGACCGCATCCGCGCCTACATCCCTAACGACTACCACGTCTTGGGTACTGACGGCTTCGGTCGTTCCGACAGCCGTGCCAACCTGCGCAGCTTCTTCGAAGTTGACCGCTACAACGTTGCCGTTGCTGCATTGAGCGCATTGGCCGAACAAGGCAAAGTCAGCAAAGAAACCGTTCAACAAGCTATTGAAAAATATGGTATCAAAGCCGATTCAGCTCCTAGCTGGAAACGCTAATTGATGTTTCAGACGGCCTGTTTGCTTCATTCATACATCAGGCCGTCTGAAAACCAAATGCTTGAATGGTTTGAACAAACTGTACCGATGCCGTGTGAAACAGTTTTTCAGACGGCATCAAACTGAAAATATTAAAGGAACTCAAATGAGTATCGTAGAAATCAAAGTCCCTGATATCGGCGGTCATGAAAACGTCGACATCATCGCCGTAGAAGTTAAAGTAGGCGACACTATTGCCGTTGACGACACCCTGATTACATTGGAAACCGACAAAGCCACTATGGACGTACCTGCTGATGCAGCCGGTGTCGTGAAAGAAGTTAAAGTTAAAGTTGGCGATAAAATCTCTGAAGGCGGCGTTATTCTGACCGTTGAAACCGGTGCTGCCGCTGCTGATGCCGCTCCTGCTCCTGCAGCAGAAGCTCCTGCTACTCCTGCTACTCCAGCTGCTGCGCCCGCAGCTGCTCCTGCCGGAGGCGCTACCGTACAAGTTGTTGTACCTGATATCGGCGGCCACTCTGACGTAGACGTTATTGCCGTTGAAATTAAAGTTGGCGATACTGTTGCCGTTGACGACACCCTGATTACTTTGGAAACCGACAAAGCTACTATGGACGTACCATGTACTGAAGCCGGTGTGGTTAAAGCCGTATTTGTAAAAGTTGGCGACAAAGTATCTGAAGGTTCTGCCATTATCGAAGTAGAAACCGCCGGTTCAGCCGCAGCTGCTCCTGCTCCTGCCGCTCAAGCTGCCGCACCTGCACCAGCCGCTGCTTCAGCCCCTGCTGCCGCTCCAGCACCAGCCGCTGCGCCTGCTCCGGCTGCACCTGCAGCTGCCAAAATCGACGAAGCTGCATTTGCCAAAGCCCATGCAGGTCCTTCTGCACGTAAACTGGCGCGCGAATTGGGCGTAGATTTGGGCCAAGTAAAAGGTACCGGTCTGAAAGGCCGTATCATGGGCGAAGACGTTAAAGCCTTCGTTAAATCCGTTATGCAAAGCGGTGCAGGCAAACCTGCTGCTGCCTCTTTGGGCGGTGGTCTGGACTTGTTGCCATGGCCTAAAGTTGACTTCTCAAAATTCGGCAGCGTCGAAGTTAAAGAACTGTCTCGCATTAAGAAAATCTCCGGTCAAAACCTGTCTCGCAACTGGGTTGTGATTCCTCACGTTACCGTACACGAAGAAGCGGACATGACCGAATTGGAAGAATTCCGCAAACAACTGAACAAAGAATGGGAACGCGAAGGCGTGAAACTGTCTCCATTGGCCTTCATCATTAAAGCCTCTGTTGCTGCGCTGAAAGCCTTCCCTGAATTCAACGCCTCTCTGGATGGCGACAACCTGGTGCTGAAAAACTACTTCAACATCGGTTTTGCAGCCGACACGCCAAACGGCTTGGTTGTTCCAGTCATCAAAGATGTGGATCAAAAAGGCTTGAAACAAATCAGCCAAGAGCTGACTGAATTGTCTAAAAAAGCCCGCGAAGGCAAGCTCAAACCACAAGAAATGCAAGGCGCATGCTTTACTATTTCCAGCTTGGGCGGTATCGGCGGCACAGGCTTCACACCGATCGTGAATGCTCCTGAAGTTGCTATCTTGGGCGTGTGCAAATCCCAAATCAAACCGGTTTGGAACGGCAAAGAATTCGCTCCTCGCCTGATGTGCCCATTGAGCCTGTCCTTCGACCACCGCGTCATCGACGGTGCCGCCGGTATGCGCTTTACCGTATTCCTGGCTAACCTGTTGAAAGACTTCCGCCGCATTACCCTGTAATCCGAGCATTTTCAGACGGCCTGTATAGAAAGGCCGTCTGAAAAAAGAAGTCCGAACATCATTCAGAAAGATTAGACATGAGCTTAGTTGAATTGAAAGTGCCCGACATTGGCGGTCACGAAAATGTAGATATTATTGCGGTTGAAGTAAATGTGGGCGATACCATTGCTGTGGACGATACCCTGATTACTTTGGAAACCGATAAAGCGACTATGGACGTACCTGCCGAAGTTGCAGGCGTAGTCAAAGAAGTTAAAGTTAAAGTGGGCGACAAAATCTCTGAAGGCGGTTTGATTGTTGTCGTTGAGGCCGAAGGTGCAGCTGCTGCTCCTAAAGCCGAAGCACCAGCTGCTCCTGCACAAGAAGCCCCTAAAGCAGCCGCTCCTGCTCCTCAAGCTGCTCAATTCGGCGGTTCTGCCGATGCCGAATACGACGTAGTCGTATTGGGTGGCGGCCCTGGCGGTTATTCTGCTGCATTTGCTGCTGCTGACGAAGGCTTGAAAGTTGCCATCGTTGAACGTTACAAAACTTTGGGCGGCGTTTGCTTGAACGTCGGCTGTATCCCTTCCAAAGCCCTGTTGCACAACGCTGCAGTTATCGATGAAGTACGTCACTTGGCTGCCAACGGTATCAAATACCCTGAGCCTGAACTCGATATCGACATGCTGCGCGGCTACAAAGACGGCGTTGTTTCCCGCCTGACTACCGGTTTGGCAGGCATGGCTAAAGGCCGTAAAGTAGACATTATCCAAGGTGATGGCCAATTCTTGGACCCACACCACTTGGAAGTTTCTCTGACGACCAGCGAAGTGTACGAACAAGCTACGCCTACCGGTGAGAAAAAAATCGTTGCCTTCAAAAACTGTATCATCGCAGCAGGCAGCCGCGTAACCAAACTGCCTTTCATCCCTGAAGATCCGCGCATCATCGACTCCAGCGGTGCTTTGGCTCTGAAAGAAGTGCCGGGCAAACTACTGATTATCGGCGGTGGCATCATCGGTCTCGAAATGGGTACGGTTTACAGCACTCTGGGTTCTCGCCTGGATGTTGTTGAAATGATGGACGGCCTGATGCAAGGCGCAGACCGCGACTTGGTTAAAGTATGGCAAAAACAAAACGAATACCGTTTTGACAACATCATGATTAACACCAAAACTGTTGCTGTCGAGCCTAAAGAAGACGGCGTTTACGTTACCTTCGAAGGTGCAAATGCGCCTAAAGAGCCACAACGTTACGATGCCGTACTCGTAGCTGCCGGTCGTGCGCCTAACGGCAAACTGATCAGCGCTGAGAAAGCCGGTGTTGCTGTGACTGACCGCGGCTTCATCGAAGTTGACAAACAAATGCGTACAAACGTGCCGCACATCTACGCCATCGGCGATATCGTCGGTCAACCGATGTTGGCACACAAAGCCGTTCACGAAGGCCACGTTGCCGCTGAAAACTGCGCCGGCCACAAAGCCTACTTCGACGCACGCGTTATTCCGGGCGTTGCCTACACTTCTCCTGAGGTGGCATGGGTTGGCGAAACCGAGTTGTCTGCCAAAACCTCCGGCCGCAAAATCACCAAAGCCAACTTCCCATGGGCTGCTTCCGGCCGTGCGATTGCCAACGGTTGCGACAATGGTTTCACTAAGCTGATTTTTGATGCTGAAACCGGCCGCATCATCGGTGGCGGTATCGTTGGCCCTAACGGCGGCGATATGATCGGCGAAGTCTGCTTGGCCATCGAAATGGGCTGTGATGCAGCCGATATCGGTAAAACCATCCACCCACACCCAACCCTGGGCGAATCCATCGGTATGGCTGCGGAAGTGGCATTGGGCGTATGTACCGACCTGCCTGCTCAGAAAAAGAAATAAGTTCACTCAAATAAAATTTGAACGAACTTGATGGAACAAAGGCCGTCTGAATGTTTCAGACGGCCTTTTCGCAAATAAGGAGACTCAATATGAAAAAAATCGAAGCTATTATCAAACCTTTCAAACTTGACGATGTACGCGAAACCCTGACTGAAATCGGCATTACCGGCATGACTGTCAGCGAAGTCAAAGGTTTCGGCCGCCAAAAAGGCCACACAGAAATTTATCGTGGCGCGGAATACGCAGTCGATTTTCTGCCTAAAGTAAAAATCGAATTGGTATTGGCTGACGATAAAGTCGATCAGGCTGTGGATGCCATTTTAGAAACCGCGCATTCCGGCAAAATTGGTGACGGTAAAATCTTCATTTATCCGGTTGAAGAAGCTATCCGTATCCGTACCGGTGAACGCTCGGAAGCAGCGCTTTAATAGAAATCGCAAAATACAGAATACAAATGCCGTCTGAAAATAAGTCGTAGCGTGGTTTGCTCAGGACTTATTTTTCAGACGGCATTAATTGAATACGCCCCCATTTTCTAAAGTCTATCCAAGTAAACCTATTATCGAAAACCTCACGCTATCAAGCATGGAGGAGTTCGAGGCAATGCTTCACCTGACCTTCGTAAACGACTTTACCGTATCAAATAACTCTTTCCAAAGTAGTGCTTACCCAATCCCATACTTGCAAAACCTCAATGCCCTCCTTTTAAAATCAAATTCCTCGTGTTTTTTTCCTATTCTTATTGTTGCCTAACTTTTCAGACGACCCCTTTCTTTATCCAAACTCCGTTATAATGACGGCTTTAAAATTAATTCATTCCCAAAACGGTCTTATCATGAAACACATCCACATTATCGGTATCGGCGGTACATTTATGGGCGGCGTAGCGGCTATTGCCAAAGAAGCAGGTTTTAAAGTCAGCGGTTGCGACGCCAAGATGTATCCGCCGATGAGTACCCAGCTCGAAGCCTTGGGCATTGACGTACACGAAGGCTTTGATGCCGCTCAATTGGACGAATTTAAAGCCGATATTTACGTTATCGGTAATGTTGCCAAACGCGGCATGGATGTGATTGAAGCCATTTTGAACAAAGGTCTGCCTTATACTTCCGGCCCACAATGGCTGGCTGAAAACGTATTGCACCGGCACTGGGTACTCGGCGTGGCAGGAACACACGGCAAAACGACCACAGCCTCCATGCTGGCATGGGTCTTAGAATATGCCGGCCTTGCACCGGGCTTCCTCATCGGCGGCGTACCGGAAAACTTCAGCGTTTCCGCCCGCCTGCCGCAAACGCCGCGCCAAGACCCGAACAGCAAATCGCCGTTTTTCGTTATCGAAGCCGACGAATACGATACCGCCTTTTTTGACAAACGCTCCAAATTCGTACATTACCGTCCGCGTACCGCCATTTTGAACAATCTGGAATTTGATCACGCCGATATTTTTGCCGATTTGGGCGCCATTCAAACCCAATTCCATCATTTGGTACGCACCGTGCCGTCTGAAGGCCTCATCGTCTGCAACGGCCAGCAGCAAAGCCTGCAAGATACTCTAGACAAAGGCTGCTGGACGCCCGTAGAGAAATTCGGTACCGAACAAGGCTGGCAGGTTGGTACCGTCCATGCCGACGGCTCGTTTGATGTACGCCATCACGGCGAAACGGTCGGACACGTCGCTTGGGAACTGATGGGCGAACACAACCGCATGAACGCCCTCGCCGTTATCTCTGCCGCGCGTCATGCCGGAGTCGATATTCAGACGGCCTGCGAAGCTTTGAGTGCATTTAAAAACGTCAAACGCCGTATGGAAATCAAAGGTACAGTAAACGGCATCACTGTTTACGACGACTTTGCCCACCATCCGACCGCCATCGAAACCACCATCGAAGGCTTACGTCAGCGCGTCGGTAACGCACGCATCCTCGCCGTCCTCGAGCCACGTTCCAACACCATGAAGCTCGGCACCATGAAAGCCGCCCTGCCCGCAAGCTTAAACGATGCAGACCAAGTATTCTGCTACGCCGGCGGCGTGGACTGGGACGTCGCCGAAGCCCTCGCACCTTTAGGCGGCAAGCTGCATGTGGGCAAAGACTTCGATGCCTTTGTTGCCGAAATCGTGAAAAATGCCGAAGCAGGCGACCATATTTTGGTCATGAGCAATGGCGGTTTCGGCGGAATACACGGAAAGCTGCTGGAAGCGTTGAAATAAAGGTTTGTTGAAAATTTTGAATGATTGAGGCCGTCTGAAAACCGGAATTTGGTTTTCAGACGGCCTTTTGGTTGTGAAGTAATGAGATGGGGAAAAACCGATATTTCCGGCGAATCAGGTTTGGTTATAAACCAAGCCGGATTTGCCGTTTGCCTTTATTTGGATTTTTTGGGCGGCTTGGTATTTTGGCTTTCTATTGCCTTTCGGTATAGGTCAAACAGAAAGGTGACGCGTTCTGCCTCATCGTCAGTGTTTTTGCCTTTTTTGTAGCCGTAGGCTTTATCTACTGCTTTGTCGAGGGTGGCGTGTGCTTTGACGAGGTCGGGATAGCCTGCGTCGGACGCATAAAGTTCGGCGAGCGTAGGGGGAGGCAGATCGTTAGCAAGCGCATCGGCACGGTATTTCTCGCGAGTGTCAAGGATGGCTTGGGCGGCAGCTTCGATGGCGGAACGGAGGGGATTGTTTTCAGACGGCCTTGGCGTTTCGCCTTTTTTGCCCGAAGCTTCCTGACAGGCAGTTTCGTCATCGTTGGGTTTACGGCAGCTTTCTGGGAAGGGAAAGTTGTTGTACACAATTAAACTGGAATAGCTGTAATCGCTTTTCAGACGGCCTGAAACAGTACGCATAAAGGCATTATGCATGGTGGAGCAGAGAATGCCAAAGTGGTAAAGAGTGGCATTAGGTAACATGAATAGCTTATCTCCGGCAATAGTTTGGGAATCCAAATAGCCGATGGGAATGAAACGGCGATTTTCAGAAGATACTTTAGGGATGGCAAGATAATTGCCGTCTGAAATATTGCGTAATTGCTGGAAAAGCCAAGGAGTCATAGCATCTTTTTGAGTTTGCTTATCTTTACTAGCCTCACGCATGGCTTTGACTGCCTGAATACGGGCTTGGACTTGAGGCATCTGTTTCAGGTCGTGGTTGCGTTTGACATCAGGTACGCCGTTAAACCAAATGCACCAACGTTCGATACCATTAAGGAATTCGTTACCCATCGAGAAGGCACGGATGTAGTTTGCCGCCAATGGTTCGGTAGCAATCAAGGCTTCTTTTTCATCGGTGGAAAGGATAAGGTTGCCGCCTTCGGTAGGCTTGCCTCCACTAACCATTTCAATTTCTCCGCTGATTTGGGTTTTGCGCTTGGCAATAATCAAATCGGGCGCATCAATCAGATAAGGATTGATGTTGGCTACGGCGTGTTTTTGGGGTTCACCTTTGATGTCGGGATAGTCGTAGAGGTATTTGGGCAGAGCGGGATTTGCCGAAGCGTTTGCGCCGCCGTTTTCAGACGACGTTTGCGGTTTGCGGCTAAAGCCGACGATGATGCAATGGACGGCGGCTTTGCCTGCGGCTTGGCTCGTCCATTGGAAGGTACGGTGGGCAAAGTTGATTTCGATGCCTTGGTTCAAAAGGCTGCCCCAGAGGATTTCGACCTGCTGGCCTTGGCAGATGGAATTGGTGGAGACAAATGCCGTCTGAACTTGGGAATTCTGCGCCATGATGCCGGCGGCTTTGACATACCAGTTGCAGACGTAATCCAACAGGCCGTAGCCTTTGATATGGCCGCAAATGCTTTCGAGGTCGTTTTTCTGCTCTTTAGTTTGGTAGGTCGAGCCGATAAAGGGCGGATTGCCGAAGATGTAGTCTGCCGCCTGCCAAGGTGTGCGGAGGCTGTTGGCGTGGATGATTTCGGCGGCGTCTTCGAGCGGCAGCGTATGGCAGGCGACTTCGCCGTCGAAGCGGATTTGCGTGCGGATGTTGCATTGGTGGTTTTTGAGCCACATGGCGGTACGGGCGATAAGGACGGCAAATTCGTCTATTTCGATGCCGTGGAATTGTTTCAGACGGCATTGGACGGACGGGCTGTCGAATAAGCCGCCTGCTTTGTCTTTGAGCGCTTCGGCGATGATGTCGTCTTCAAGGGCGCGGATGCGGTCGTAGGCAACGATAAGGAAATTGCCACAGCCGCAGGCCGGGTCTAGGAACTGCAGGTTTTGGATTTTTTGGTAGAAGGCGGCGAGTTTTTTGGCTTTGTCGCGTTTGAGGGCTTTGACGGCTTCAAATTCGGCGCGCAGGTTTTCTAAAAAAAGGCCGTTGATGACTTTGTCGATGTTGGCGGCTTCGGTGTAGTGTGCGCCTGCTTCGCGCCGCTCTTGTGCGTCCATGACGGATTGGAAGAGCGTGCCGAAGATTTCTGGACTGATGTTGCGCCAGTCGAAATTACCGCAGTCGATTAAGGCGTGGTGCTGCTTGTCGGTGAAGTCGAAAGTGCGCAGGCGTTCTTTGAAAAGGCCGCCGTTGACGTATTCGAAACCTTTAAATTTTTCGCTTTGGGTCTTGCTGCGCTTTTGGTCGGGTGTGTTGAGGAATTCAAAGAGTTGATTGAGCTTGTCGCCAAGCATATCGGCCTCTTTGCAGCTTTCTAAAAAGTCTTGAAAGAGGTAGTTGCGCTGGAAAACGGCGCTGTCGTCGGCAAAAAAGAGGAAAAGCAGGCGCGTGATGAAGAGCCTGAGTTCGTGTTCTTCGTAAATGCCCTCTTCCTGCAAGGCATCGTGCAGTCTGCCAATGGCCGTCGCCGCTTGAATATTGGCTTCTTCTTGAATTTGGCGGACTTTGGCTTCGATGCCGAACATAAAGTCGAAAACGCCGCGCGTAATGTATTCGGGCAATTCTTCCAACGGGAATTGCCATTGGTTTTCTACGCCTTCTTTAGGATCGCGACGATAAAGGTGGAAATGGGCAAAATCGCTGACGGCGTAATATTCAGGTAAGGCAGACGGCTTGGTGCGCTCGATTTCCTGCAAATAACGCTCCGCCTGTTCTTTGGCTTTGGCTAGGTTTTTGTTGGCGGATTTGTGTTCTGCCAGGAAGATGCCTTCCCAAAAGACATCGACAAATTGGGTGTTGTTGCTCGGGTCTTTAACGGCATATTCGAAGTGGACGACGTTTTTGCGATCAATGCCGAAAATCGCAAAAAATTCATTCCAAAAAGTGTCTTTTTCACGGCGTTCGTCGGTTTGGTTTTTATAGTGGTCGGCGAAATTTTGTGCAGCGCTTTGGAGTTGGAGCAGGGTTTTCATGACTTTATGGAATGAATGTATTGTATAAATGGATGGGGCGTTATTATAACGGTTTGCGTTAAAAAGGTCGTCTGAAACCTCTTTTCAGACGACCTTTCTTCTTTCTGGTTATCAATATTTAACCGCAACCACCGCATTTGCCGCAGCCACTGCTGCAGTCGCGTTTTTTCGGTTTGAACACGAATTTTCGCAAGAGGAAGAATACGCAGGCGAGCATAATCAAGCCGACGATAATATATTGAGTCATGACGATAGTATCCTTGAAGAAAGTTGGTAAACCACAAATGCGGCAAAATAAGCCATCAGGAACAAATAGCCTGTAATCATAAGCATATTTTTCGTGGATTTGGTTTCGCGTCTAATCACGGTCAAAGTCGCGGCACACATCGGAGCATACACATACCAAGCCAAGAAGGCAAAGGCGGTCGGCAAGCCCCAGTTGTTGTGTATGATGGGAATTAATGCGTTTTGTACGGCATCTTCAGACGACGCGCTGACGGCATAAACGGTACCCAATGCGGCAACGACCACTTCGCGCGCGGCAATACCCGGAATCATGGCGATACACATTTCCCAAGTAAAACCCAAAGGTGCAAAAAACGGCTGAATAGCATGACCAAGCGTACCTGCCAAGCTGTAATCGATGGCGGCACCGGTTGCGCCTTCAGGCGGTTGCGGCCAGCTTACCAAGCCCCACAGAACCACGGCCAACGCAAAAATGATGGTACCCGCGCGTTTCAGGAAGGCTTTTACCCTATCCCACAAGCTGGTCATGATGTGTTTGAAGTTAGGCGTACGGAAAGTCGGCAATTCCATCAAAAGTGGGAATTGTTGCACATTGCCTTTCATCCGCGCCAAGCGTTTCATGATATACGCTGCCAATGCGGCCGACAGAATGCCTACGATATAAAGAATAAACAATGTCAGGCCTTGCAGGTTGAAAATCCCACCCACTGTACGGTCAGGAATAACAGCGGCGATAATCAGCGCATACACCGGCAAACGTGCGGAACAAGTCAGCAACGGCGCAACCGCGATGGTAACAAGGCGTTCGCGCGGGTCGTTAATGGTACGCGCCGACATCACGGCAGGAACGGCACAGGCAAAGCTGGACAAAAGGGGAATAAACGAACGGCCGGACAAACCGCTTTTTGCCATGATGTTATCCAGCAGGAAGGCTGCACGCGGCAGATAGCCTGAGTCTTCCAATAGCAGGATAAAGGCAAACAAAATCGTAATCTGAGGCAGGAACACCAACACGCTGCCCAAACCGGCAATGACGCCGTTGACCAGCAAATCGTTGAGGATGCCCGGCTCCATGTTGGCGCCTATCCATTCGCCCAGCGCGGTAAAGCCACCTTCGATGGCGTCCATAATCGGCGCCGCCCATGTGTAAACCGCTTGGAACACCATAAACAGGATGACCAGCAGCATAATCATGCCCCAGACGGGGTGCAGCACGATGTCGTCGAGTTTTTTGTGCCATGCGGGCAGCGTCATCTGGGTGCGTACCACTTGTGCCAAAATCGATTCGACTTCTTGATAAAGTTTGTCGCTATCCAGCGCATCGAGCGTGCGTTCGGCAGAGGCGGGGTTTGCGGGGAAAGAGCGTTTGCGCGGCAGCTTCGCCACGGCTTCGCGTACAGCCTGTACACCCGACGCGCTCACTGCAACTGTTTCCAAAACAGGTGCATCCAACAACTCGCTCAGTTTGGCCGCGTCGATATTCAAGCCCCTTTTGCGGGCCACGTCGCTCAAATTCAGCGACACCACCATAGGCAGTCCCAGCGTTTTCAGTTCCAAAATCATGCGCAGGGTCATACGCAGGTTGGTCGCGTCGGCAACGGCAATAATGGCATCGGGCGGAATGCCCATCTTGCCTACCATTACATCTTTCGCCACCGCTTCGTCGGGGCTGGTCGTGCGTAGGCTGTATGTGCCCGGCAGGTCGATAATGCGGACGGCCTCGTCGTCGAGGAAGGCGCCCTCGCGCTTATCGACAGTTACGCCCGGATAATTGGCAACCTTGGCATGTGAGCCGGTCAAACCGTTGAACAAAACGGTTTTGCCGCAGTTTGGCGCGCCAATCAAGGCAAAATAGCTTAGTTCCATCATTTTTCCTTATTCTTTCAGACGGCCTTAAACGGCCTCAACGATACGACACATAATCTTCCCGGCCTCTTCCGAACGCAGGGAAAATTGAGATTGGTTACCCAAACGTACCGCAAACGGGCCTCTCCCAAAACCACCCACTGCAATCACTTGCAACGGCATTCCGCTGGAAAAACCCAAATCTGCAAGACGACGGGTTACCAAGGTATCCAAATCACCAAAAACAGGATTGGGAGCAATGGAATCAATATGTACGACTGCGCCTTTTTTCAGGCGCGACAAAGGAACAGCAGACATAAGTCTCTCTTTTCTTTTTGTTTTAAAAATAGATTATTGAAAAAACGTGAGAAGTATGATGAATGTGTAGCACATTTGAAAGATTGTTTACGAATGGCTATTTGCCCCTTCTTTCGATAAGTGCGGTTTGTTTTGAATACTGTTATTGTTTCCCTTAATGATAAGGTATATCAATATAAAAATCAAATGTAACAAGATAAACTAAAAAGGCTAAAATCCTTTTATCATTAGGATTTCAGCCTTTTTATGCACTCAACAAACTAAAGGCCATCTGAAAGGTTTCAGACGGCCTTCAAAATAAAAAACCGAATCAAATCGGTTTTTTATTCCCATTCAGGGAAAGACTCTAAATTACAGAGCGTCTTTCAATGCTTTACCGGCACGGAATTTAGGAGTTTTAGCAGCAGCAATAGTCAAAGGCTCGCCAGTTTTTGGGTTGCGGCCTTGACGTTCGGCGCGTTCGCCGACGTAGAAAGTACCGAAACCGACCAGAGTAACAGTGTCGCCGCTTTTCAATGCGTTGGTTACGGCATTAGTAGTAGCATCCAAAGCTTTTTGCGCAGCAGATTTGGAAATGCCGGCTTCTTGAGCAATTGCTTCGATCAATTCAGACTTGTTCACAATTAGTCCCTTCCTATCGTATAAAGATGATGAAATGCCCGAATACTCGGGGCTTGAGCGCTTTCAAAGCACATACGCACTTTATAGCAATTCTGAAATTATCATGTCAAGTAAAAAATGTGGAATTGCCCTATTTTTGGGGCATTCAGGGCAAAACCACATTTTTTGCAACATCAGACGGCCAACTTAATGCTTGGTTGCTTTTGTTCTTGACTTTGTCTTAGGAGTTTGCACGGTCTCGGCAACTGCCAATTCGGCAACCCATTGCTCAGGCTGAGTTTCCAGACTCAAAGCCAACACTTCATCAATCCATTTGACCGGATGGATGGTCAGACCGGTTTTGACATTTTCAGGGATTTCTTCCAAATCTTTGACGTTGTCTTTCGGAATCAATACATGCTTGATGCCGCCGCGCAAAGCAGCCAGCAGTTTTTCTTTCAAACCGCCGATCGGCAACACTTCGCCACGCAAAGTGATTTCACCGGTCATCGCCACATCCGCACGCACCGGAATTTTGGTAAAGGCAGAAACCATCGCCAAAGTCATGGCAATACCTGCGCTTGGACCGTCTTTCGGCGTCGCACCTTCCGGCACATGGACGTGAATGTCTTTCTTCTCGTAAAAATCAGGAGCCAGACCCACTGATTCGGCACGGGAACGGACAACCGACCATGCGGCCGATACTGATTCTTTCATCACATCGCCCAGTTGGCCGGTACATTGAATCGTACCCTTGCCCGGCAAGGCAACCGCCTCAACAGTCAACAACTCGCCACCGACTTCAGTCCAAGCCAGACCGGTTACCTGGCCGATGCGGTTTTCGCTTTCGGCCACGCCATAGTCGAAACGGCGCACGCCTAGATAGTCATGCAGATTTTTCTCAGTAACTTTAATTGCTTTAGGCTTGGCCTTGCTTGCTGTTTTGGATTTGGACGCTTTTTTCTTATCCTCATTCAAGGTAACCTGCATTACTACTTTGCGGCAGATTTTGGCAATTTCGCGATCCAACGAGCGGACGCCGGCCTCGCGAGTGTAGTAACGGATAATATCGCGCACCGCACTTTCATCAACCACCAACTCACCCTCTTTCACACCATTGCGCTTCATTTGTTTCGGCACAAGGTATTGCATGGCGATATTGATTTTTTCATCTTCCGTGTAACCGGACAGACGGATGATTTCCATACGGTCAAGCAGCGGAGTCGGGATATTCAAGCTGTTTGAAGTGGCAATAAACATCACATCGCTCAAATCGTAATCGACTTCGGCATAATGGTCGGCAAACTTGTTATTTTGCTCAGGATCAAGCACCTCAAGCAATGCACTGGCTGGATCGCCACGGAAATCACTGCCCATTTTGTCGATTTCATCAAGCAGGAACAATGGGTTTTTTACACCCGCTTTTGCCATGTTTTGCAGGATTTTGCCCGGCATAGAGCCGATATAGGTACGGCGGTGGCCGCGGATTTCGCTTTCATCACGCACGCCGCCTAATGCCATACGCACATATTGACGGCCTGTAGCTTTGGCAATCGATTCGCCCAAGGAAGTTTTACCCACTCCCGGAGGACCGACCAAACACAAAATCGGGCCTTTGAGCTTGTCCATACGTTTTTGAACAGCCAAATATTCCAAAATACGTTCTTTGACTTTTTCCAAACCATAGTGGTCGGCATTCAAAATCAAATCAGCCTTGGCAATATCTTTGCTGACACGGGATTTTTTCTTCCATGGCAACTCAAGCAAAGTATCGATGTAGTTGCGCACGACGGTAGATTCCGCAGACATCGGCGGCATCATTTTCAGTTTTTTCAATTCAGACAGACATTTTTCTTCAGCCTCTTTGCTCATGCCTGCTTCTTTGATTTTTGCTTCCAACGCGTCCAGCTCGCCGCGCTCGTCTTCTTCGCCCAATTCTTTCTGAATCGCTTTCACTTGCTCATTCAAGTAATACTCGCGTTGGGATTTTTCCATTTGACGTTTTACACGGCCACGGATGCGTTTCTCAACCTGCATGATGTCGAGTTCGGCTTCCAACTGAGCCAGCAGAAATTCCAAACGTTCGACAATGCCGGCGGTCTCCAGCACATATTGACGCTGCTCCAACTTCAGCTGTAAATGCGCGGCAATCGTATCGGCAAGACGGCTGTTGTCATCGATACTGCTGATGGTACTGATGACTTCGGCAGGAATTTTTTTGTTCAATTTCGCATATTGCTCAAATTGAGTCAGCAAGGTACGGCGCAAGGCTTCAATTTCGGGATTGTCCTTGTCGCTATTTTCATCAATCACCTCAACATGGGACAAAAACAATCCGCCTGTTTCGTCAACCGTCAACGCGCGCGCACGACGGATACCTTCCACCAACACTTTAACAGTACCGTCAGGCAGCTTCAAAACCTGCAAAACTTGGGCAACCGTACCGGTCTGGTGCAAGTCTTCAGCTTTAGGGTCTTCTGTATTAGGGTCAAGCTGGGCCAACAGGAAAACCGGATCATCATTGGCCATTGCCGCCTCAAGGGCCGCAATCGATTTAGGACGACCGACGAACAGCGGCAATACCATATGCGGATACACCACGACATCGCGTAAAGGCAAGGTAGCCAGCGCACTGTATTCCTCGAAATATTTGTCTTTTGTCGGCATAGTTAGAAATCTCAATCATTGTTAAATCAGAATGTAGCTCAAAATTGGGTTGAAGCGCTCCATTTCAAGACTTGAAAACAGCTTATCCGCACCTATTTTCGAAAACATCATTTTTAATAGCCCGATATGGACGTTTACGATAAAATATATCGGATTTTGGGCCGTCTGAAAACTTTTCAGACGGCCCTGGCTAACCAAACAAGGTAGTAAACCATGACAGACTCAACCGAAAAAAAATCATTAATTGAATTCCCTTGCACCTTCCCTGTAAAAGTCATGGGCGCGGTTCATCCGGAATTTGAATCCGCCATCTTGGAAACTGTGCGCAAACATGCTCCCGATACCGAGCCGCACCACATTACTACGCGCCCAAGCAGCAAAGGCAACTACACCAGCGCAACCGTCAAAGTAAATGTTGATAACCAAGAGCAGCTCGACAATATTTACCGCGACCTGACTTCACACGAATTGGTAAAAGTGGTGCTGTAATGAAAATCGTGCACAAAGGCTTGGTCGATTACCTGCCGACTTTCGAAGCCATGAAGGCATTTAATGCCTCGCGTGACGAAAACACCGAAGACGAATTATGGGTGGTCGAACATCCGCCCGTATTCACCCAGGGCTTGGCCGGAAAACCTGAACACCTCCTCATTCGCGACGATATACCCGTTGTCCAAATTGACAGAGGCGGTCAAATTACCTACCACGGTCCCGGCCAATTGGTCGTTTATACGATGATCAATTTCAAACGCCGTAAGACCAGTGTGCGCCATATCGTTTCCGCACTTGAAAACAGCATCATCGCTACCTTGGCAGAATACGGCATCGAAGCAGCCGCCGATCCCAAACGTCCAGGCGTTTATGTCGGCGAGCGTAAAATCGCTTCCCTGGGCCTGCGTATCAAAGACGGCTCCGTTTACCACGGCTTGGCGCTTAACGTGAACATGGATTTAAGTCCGTTTACCCATATCAACCCCTGCGGTTATGCCGGTATGGAAATGACCCAAATTGCTGACTACGTCTCTCCGGCACCCAGCTTGGCAGAAGTTTCGGACAAACTGACCAAGCATTTACAAAAAGAGCTGGCATAAGGCCGTCTGAAAATATTCAACCCCAACGCCATCTTTTAACTGCCCCTCTGAACCCACAAGCCCCTAGGTCATAAAGACTACAATAAGCTTTTCAGACGGCCTTTATAACGACAGAAAGAACACATCACCATGAGTGAAGAAGTAAAACACGACCCTAAACGCGGCATCAAACTGAAAGGCGCAGACAAAACTGCACGCATTCCGATTAAAGTTGTTCCATTGGAACAAAAATTGAAAAAGCCCGAATGGATCCGCGCCAAATTACCGGGTAAGAAATTCTTTGAAATCAAAAACATTCTTCGCGAACAAAAAATGCATACCGTGTGCGAAGAAGCATCTTGTCCAAATATCAGCGAATGCTTTACCAAAGGTACGGCCACATTCATGATCATGGGCGATATTTGTACACGCCGCTGCCCGTTCTGCGACGTTGGTCATGGCCGCCCCAATATGTTGGATCCTGACGAGCCTAAACACTTGGCAGAATCCGTCAAATCCATGAACCTGCGCTATGTCGTGATTACTTCCGTCGACCGTGACGACCTGCGTGATGGCGGTGCCCAACATTTCGCCGACTGCATCAAAGCCATCCGCGAAACCAGCCCGAATACCAAAATCGAAATCCTTGTTCCCGATTTCCGCGGCCGTCTGGACATCGCACTGGAAATCTTGGCAGAAACCCCGCCCGACGTGATGAACCACAACTTGGAAACCCATCCAAGCCTGTATAAAAAAGCCCGTCCGGGTGCCAACTACCAACACTCCCTCGAGCTTCTGCGCCGCTACAAAGAAATGATGCCCCATATTCCGACCAAATCCGGCATCATGGTCGGCTTGGGCGAAACAGACGAGGACGTGCGCGAAATCATGCGCGATATGCGTGCCAACAATATCGAGATGATTACCATCGGCCAATATCTGCAACCTTCAGACGGCCACCTGCCCGTCTTACGCTATGTAACGCCCGATCAATTCAAAGTTTTTGAAAAAGAAGCATACGAATTAGGCTTTACCAATGCCGCCATCGGCGCAATGGTTCGCTCCAGCTACCACGCAGACGAACAAGCAGCCGAAGCTTTGCGTGAAACCCACGGCGGTTGCAGCCACCACTAAGGTTTAAATCATATAAGGCCGCCTGAAAAATCAGGTAACTGTTTTTCAGACGGCCTTTATTTATGCAAAACTCTTTAGATTTTCAAAAAATAAACCTTAGTCAGGCCCTATTGAGCCAATCTTAAGTAATATAAAAAAGCGGCTAAACAGGATAAACACTGTTTGCCGCTTTTTGATTTATTTCTTTATTTTACTTCTTCAACAATTTTGCCGCTTCAATCGCATAGTAAGTCAAAATACCATCAGCGCCGGCGCGTTTGAATGACAACAGGCTCTCCAAAATGGTTTTTTCACCATCCAACCAGCCGTTTTGAATGGCAGCCTGAAGCATGGCATATTCGCCGGAAACTTGGTAAGCATAAGTCGGTACGCCGAACTCGTCTTTGACTCGACAGACGACATCCAAATATGGCAGACCCGGTTTTACCATGACCATGTCTGCGCCCTCTTGAATATCCAATGCTACTTCGTGCAAGGCTTCATTAGTGTTTGCAGGGTCCATTTGGTAGGTTTTCTTGTCTGCCTTACCCAAATTGCCGGAGCTGCCGACGGCATCGCGGAACGGGCCATAGAACGCTGAAGCATATTTTGCCGAATACGCCATAATGCGCGTATGGATATGTCCAGCATCTTCTAAGGCTTCACGGATGGCAAGAATACGTCCGTCCATCATGTCTGACGGGGCAATGACTTGTGCGCCCGCATCAGCATGACACAAAGCCTGTTTTACCAAAACTTCAATGGTTTCATCGTTGAGGACATAGCCATTTTCATCGGTTAAACCGTCTTGGCCGTGAATGGTATAGGGGTCCAAGGCAACGTCGGTCATGATACCCAACTCTGGGAATTTCTCGCGCAGGGTTCGTACCACTGTCGGCACCAAGCCTTCAGGGTTATAAGCCTCCTCCGCAAACTCGGTTTTATTTTGCGTTACCACAGGAAACAAAGCCAGCATAGGAATACCGAGCTTCAGTGCTTCTTCAGCGGTAAACAATAATTTGTCCAAACTTTGGCGTTTGACACCCGGCATGGATGGGACCGCCTCTTCCTGATTTTGGCCTTCCAATACAAAAACCGGATAGATCAAATCATCTGCTGTCAAAGTATGCTCGCGCATCAGGCGACGTGAAAAATCGTCTTTACGCATACGGCGCATACGGGTGTTTGAGACATAACGCGGAGGGAAATTCATAATAATTGCCTTTAAATGATGAAGTCTTAAAATCAGTCTTCGACTTGACGCATGGCCTTAACCGAACGCTTGATTTCGCTGAGCGTATCGGTTTTATAACCGCTACGTTCCTGTTCGGTCATGCCGTTTTGATCCAATTGGGCGATATTTTTCAATGCCTCGGCATACTGGCCGTCTGAAAGTTTTTCCTGTTTGATGTGCCAACGGTTTTTCACTTCGGAAGCCGTCCATAAGCCTACTTTGTTGTAGTAGAACAAAATGCTTGCCGCTAGCGTTTTCATATCGCTGTCAGGCTTGGCACTGCCGATACTGCGGCCGATACGGTTGTTGCGCTGATCAACCGCTTGGTCGGCAAGGTAGCGGCTGAAGTAGTCATCTTTACCTTCACGCAATTCCATATCCGTCAGACGCGCATTACCTGCTTTTTCTGCAATAATGCTGTCGAATTTGGAAGCAATCGCCGCCTGCCATAATGCTTGGCGTACGGCATTGACCTGTGTTCCCCTACTGTCGCCGTTTGCTTTGTCGTCCAAACCTGTACGCTCGGCAAAGCGTGTGGCATTACTGGTCATATTGATTAAGCCTTCGTCTTCCATGCCGATAACTTGAGCAGCTACGGGATGGTTAAGCGCGAATTGAGCCATTTTGCTGCGGCGGCTTTGATCTTCCTGATACGATTGACAGCCGGACAATACCAGCATGCCGAGAACGGCGCATTGAATGTGTTTTTTAATATGTTTCATGATGTAACTATCGATATTATTGTGTGAGTTCAACTTCTTTGTTTAACATAGAAACGCCCGTAAGCGCAAATTAATTTCCATACGGACAAATCGGCGCATAAATGGCTATTTTATAATAAAAATAAGGCCGTCTGAAAACTTTCAGACGGCCTGAGTATTTTTAACCCAGTAAGCTGCGAATCTGCGGCCAGTAAAACAGGCAGGCTATCGAGCAAATAGCAATGCTAATACCGGCTGCATTAATGCTGCTGATTTTTTCCTTAAATATTGCCGCACCAATCAGCGTACCCAAAACAATCACACCAATATTCATACCCGCAAACACCAAAGTCGGATTATCCTTCATGATTTGGTGTGCAGAAATGTAGGTAACAATATTCAAAAAGTTCAGACAGCCCAAAATCATACCGCCTACTATGCCCTCTTTGGTCCATTTGCTTCCTTTGGCAAACAGGTAGCCAAACATCAAGATGCCGGCCAAACAAAACGCCACCAGCAAATTGCCGGCAAACGCGGTACCGCTTTTTGCCACTTGTTTGAATAAAATATCGATGACGCCGTAGCCGCACCAAACGCCCAAAAGCAGCATTACTTGCGTGCTGAAGCCACCGGATTTCTTGCCGCCATCGCTTTTCCAAAGCAAGAAAAACAGTGCCGTAAATGCCAATACCAAACCGATCAGACGGCCTTCGGTCAACTGCTCATGGAAAAGCGTGAATGAAGCGACAATCGGCAGAAACAGCGATAAGCGTTGCGCCGCATCCGATTTGACGATACCTGCCGCATCTACCGATTTGCCCATAATGACAAACACGCTTGGCAGCAAAATGCCCAATGCCGCAAAAAGCCACCAAGTCGGTAAAAATACCTGCGGATTACTCAAATCAGGCTTTAACACCAGCATGGTCAAAGTGATGGCAACGATGTAGTTCACCGCCACCGCTTGCTCGATATTGATTTTTTGCTTGCGCGCCACTTTCAGCAGTACTGAAACCAACACGCTGCAAACGATACTTGCCAATAAATATGTCATGCTTTAGAACCATCCTTGATTAGAAACAGGCTTATCTTCATTCAGTTTAATCAATCCGACGACTACACGATAAATGAGCCAAACACCGGTTGCCGCCAAAATCAGCCAACCGATTAAGATAAGTATGGTCAGCATCCCTAAAACCATACCAATCAAAGACACCCAAAATGTCTTAATCAGATAATCAATATGGCTGGCGTAAATGCTGCCTTGCGCTTCATCGCGTTTGATAAACGCCAAAATCACACCGACGACGGGTGTAAACCAAATAAACAAGCCCAAGGCATATGTCACATAGGCAATAAAAACATAGTTTTTCACTTCGGATTTGGACGTATTGACCATATTGCCCCCCGTATTATTGTTCCCTGTATTATAGTTTGCCGTATGATTGGCCGCCGTATCATTGAAGCTGTTTTCTTTGACTTCCTGACGCTCGTACTGCATCGCCGCATCATAAGCCAGACGTTTTTCCGGATGAGACAATACTTCAAACGCCTGTCCGATGGCTTTGAAACGCTCCGCATCTTTCTGAATATCCGGATTGGCAACCAATTTACCGTAAGCCTCGCGGATAACGCTGATATCAGCATCCTGAGATACACCCAAGATTTCGTATAAATTTAATTGTTCCATCTGTATTCCTATCCTTTATGAATCGACTGCAACATGAACATCTTTCGGATTGAGCGTCCGCAGGTTTTCAGGCTTCATGCCTACGATAAACCCACGTTTGCCGCCATTGATAAAAATCTCGTCCAAAGCCCAAATGCTTTCTTCCACATAAACCGGCAATGCGGTTTTCATACCGAACGGCGACGTACCGCCAACCAAATATCCTGTCCATTTCGCCGCCTGATCTGCCGTTGCCGGCACGATGTGTTTCAAGCCCAGTTCGCACGCCAGATTGCGGGTAGAAATATGTTTGTCGCCGTGCATTAACACAACCAAGCCTTTTTTATGCTCATCCTGCAAAACGATCGTTTTGATGACCTGATGCTCGGGCTTGCCCGTACATTCGGCAAAACGCGCCGTACCGCCATGTTCTTCATACGCATAAACATAAGGGACAAAATCAATTTTCTTACTGCGTAAAAAGCGCACTGCCTGCGTAACCGGATATTCTGCTTTACTCATGGTTGTTTTCCGCCACCCTTTTCAGACGGCCCCTCTTAAATGTGGAACGTAAACAACTGCAATGTTACCATACCTTCTTTTTGAAATCAGGAGACAACATGGACATCCGCTATCTTGGCACAAGCAAACGCTATTCGGAAGCCGTCGTAGCCAACGGCTTGGTTTTCCTCTCTGGCATGGTTCCCGAAAATCCTGAAGCCGACGCCAAAGCACAAACTGAAAACGTTTTGGCGCAAATCGATTCATGGCTCGCACAATGCCAATCCGACAAAGCCCACATTTTAGAAGCTACCATCTATCTGCCCGATATGAACGACTACGCCGCTATGAATGAAGCCTGGGACGCATGGACAGCCCCTGAGCGCGCTCCGGCCCGCGCCTGCGTGGAAGCGAAACTGGCTTCACCAGACTGGAAGGTTGAAATCAAAATTACCGCCCTTCAAATCAAATAAAGCACAAATATCAGGCCGTCTGAAAACGCCGCTTCAACCAAGCAAGCGCAGTTTTTCAGACGGCCTTTATTCTTTTGAGGTACAATACCGCCCTTAAATTTTTCTATTATTTCAAAGCACAAACAGCCATGTCCAAAAAAACCAAGCAAGAATTAGAAAACAACAAACTCAGCAAACGCCTGCGCCACGCCGTCGGCGATGCCATTAACGATTTCAATATGATCGAACCGGGCGACAAAATCATGGTCTGCCTCTCCGGCGGCAAAGACAGCTACGCCCTTTTAGATATTCTGCGCCAGCTTCAAGCCAGTGCGCCGATTGATTTCGAACTGGTCGCCGTCAATCTCGACCAAAAACAGCCGGGCTTCCCTGAAGAAGTATTGCCGACCTATCTCGAAAGTATCGGCGTTCCCTACAAAATCGTTGAAGAAGACACCTACTCCACCGTTAAACGCGTGTTGGACGAAGGCAAAACGACTTGTTCGCTGTGCAGCCGTTTGCGCCGCGGTATTCTCTATCGCACTGCAAAAGAATTGGGCTGCACCAAAATCGCCTTGGGACACCACCGCGACGACATCCTCGCCACCATGTTCCTGAATATGTTTTACGGCGGCAAACTCAAAGCCATGCCGCCCAAACTGGTGAGCGACAACGGCGAACATATCGTCATCCGTCCTCTGGCGTATGTCAAAGAGAAGGACTTGATCAAATACGCCGAGCTGAAGCAATTCCCAATTATCCCATGCAACCTCTGCGGCTCCCAGCCCAACCTGCAACGCCAAGTTATCGGCGACATGCTGCGCGATTGGGACAAACGCTTCCCCGGCCGTATCGAGTCCATGTTCTCCGCCCTGCAAAACGTCGTTCCATCACATTTAGTCGATACCGAACTCTTCGACTTTGTCGGCTTGGAACGCGGTCAAAACCTGAAACACGGCGGCGACTTGGCGTTTGACAGCGAAAAAATGCCGGAACGTTTCTCCGACGGCAGCGAAGAAGACGAAAGCGAAATCAAAATCGAACCGCAAAAAGCCGAACGCAAAGTCATCAATATTTTGGCAAATAAACCCAAAACCTGCGGTATGTAAACGCGTTTAGACATTCAGACGGCCTTTCGGTAGCTATTTACCGAAAGGCCGTCCGAATATTCATATTTAAAATTTTTCTATTCTTTTTTATCTATTCTTTCCCTGACAAACCGTGCAGCAGCAATCCCAATACGTCTTGCGGCAGCTTTTGCGGCGCGGCGGCATAAAGCGCGGTCAGTTGAGGATGGCGCATCAATATATCCGCCTGACGAATGAACAGGTCGATGAGTTCCACCGGCAAATCGGGCTGAATCAGGCGGCGTTGTTGCAGAGCATGGAAGAATCCGCGCATAAAGGCGTATTTTTCTTCGTTCAATTCGCGGAAAAAGCGCTCCAGCTCCAAATCGATGTTCTCTTCAATGTCGCGCAGGAAAGCGGCGGAATAAAGTTCTTCAAACGATTGTTTTTGCAGGGCAAACACAGCCTCAGCGGCTTCGCGCAGGCTGCATTGCCGTTCAAGCAGATTTTCAAATTCGGCACGGACGCGGTTTTTCTGCTCGGTAACTATTGCCTGCAAGAGTGCGTTTTTACCGCTGTAATATTTGTAAAAAGTGACGCGGCTGACGTCGGCCTCAGCGCAGATGCTGCCTACGGATACGGCGGAAAAGCCATGTTCGCGGAACAGGCGGCGGGCGGTGTCGGCGATGGTTTGTTGTTTGCTGGCAGTCATGACGGTAAGAAGATTTTGATTTTGTTCATAAAGGGTTTTCATTAAAGTTATCCGCAAGTCGGATACTCATCATATTTCCCCACGGCGGCAATGGCAATACGGCGGCGTTTCAGACGGCCTCTTTCCTTATTCCTTCACTGCCCTACTGATAGAGGCTGTCGAATGCTTAGCAGGCTAAATTCATGAAGATTACATAATTTTCCTCCTCCAACCTTCTTCCCCAAATAGGAGAGGGATTTTTTTGGACAATTCACGATAAGAGGGGAAACAAAGTGAATGATAAACACTTGCATTCCTGTTTCTTATTTCTTATACTTTACATTAATAGTTTGTTTTATGTAAATGTGTAAACACAAATATTTGCATACTGACGGAGCAATTGGATTACCTGATGTTCAATCCACCCCGACGTATGCCGTCTGAAAGGATAAGGAAATGCAGAAACACACCCTCCGCCGCCTCCCCCTATTGATTGCTGCCGCTTTCGCCTCCGAATGGATTTATGCCGCCGATGCGGCGCAAGATGCGGAACAGGTGCAGTTGGAAGAAGTCGTCGTAACCGGCGAACGCACCAACCGCAGCGGCTTTGAAACCGCCACGTCCAACCGCGTCTTCACCACGCCGAACATCGACCGCAGCGGCCACAACCTTTCCGCGACCGACCTGCTGAAACAGACCGTAAACACGGTGGACTTGGGCAGCGGCAACGATTTGCCGACCGTGCGCGGTGTGGACGGCTCCGGTCCCGCCGTCGGCGCGGTGGCGTTTTTCGCGGGCACGCGGCCGCGCCTGAACCTCTCCATAGACGGCCGCTCCGCCACTTACAATGAATTCGCCTTCGGCACGCAGTCGCTGTGGGACATGCAGCAGGTGGAAGTCTTGCGCGGGCCGCAAAGCCATGTGCGCGGGCAGAACGCGGTGGCGGGCGCGGTGGTGATGCGTTCCAAAGACCCGACCGACGAATGGGAAGGCGCGCTGCGCTTGGGTTTGGGCAACCAAAAAACGCGTAATGTTGCCGGCGTAGTGTCCGGCCCGATTGTGAAAAACAACCTTGCCTTCCGCTTGAGCGCGGAGCGGCAGCAACGCGAAAGCTACGAACCGTTCGTGTCCTATGAGCCGACCGGCAACCCGCGCCGCGTGGAAAACACCAACGTGCGCTTCAAACTCCTGCTCACGCCCGAAAACCATCCCGATTTTTACAGCCGCCTGACGCTGAACCACATCCGTTCGCGCGCGCCGCAAAACGAAATCATGGGCAACACCGCCAGCCGCCGCTTTTTAAAAGAAAAGCCCGTGTTCGTAACCGGCTCGACATCGGGCATCTGGGACGTATCGTGGCAGCTTAACGACTATCTGAAACTGGAAAACAAACTGATTTACGGCCGCTACCACAACGAGCGGCTGCACCTGCCGATGACCGTCAGCCCGCAAGGCGTGCCCGCCGAACTCAAAGGCCGCGAACTGCAATGGGAGCCGGTATTGCATTTTTCCAACAAAGGTCGTCTGAAAGGCCTTGCCGGACTGCACTACTTCCGCAGCAAACAAGACGAATGGGTAGATATCCGCAGCGTCGGCGGCCGCAACACCTTTGACGACCGCAACAGCGTGCGCGCCCTGTTTGCCGAAACCACATACAGCCCCAGCGAAAAATGGGACATCACGGCCGCCGCCCGCCTTGAAAAAGAAACGCACAAACGAAGCGGCGGCAGCGGCGCGCTGCACCTTGATTTAGACAAAGGCCAGACCGTGTTCCTGCCCAAAATCGACATCGCTTTCAAACCCACCGACCAATGGGTCAGCGGCATCAAAGCCGCGCGCGGCTACAATCCGGGCGGCGCGGGCATCACCTTCGGCCGCCCTGTCGTAACCTACACTTATGAACCCGAATATGTGAACAACTACGAGTGGTACACCCGCTGGCGCAGCGCAGACCACCGCCTGCAACTCACCGGCAACCTGTTCCTGAACCACTACCGCGACATGCAGCTCCCCTTCTATCTCGGCACCAACTCCGTCGTCATCCGCAACGCCAAAAAAGTCCATACCTACGGCGCGGAACTTGCCGCCGACTGGCAGGCGACCGACAGCCTGAAACTCACCACCGGACTGGGGCTGCTCAACACCAAAATCAAAAGCTATCCCGACAGTGGCATCGAAGGCAACAAACTCGGCCGTGCGCCCAAATACACCGCCAACATCGGCGTGAAATACCTGAACGACAAAGGCTGGGAAGCCGGCGGCGACGTGCGCTTCTACGGCGGCTACTACTCCGCCGCCGACAATGCCGAATCAGGCAAAATCGGCGCATACAACCAAGTCAACCTCTACACCGCCTACAACTTCAAACAAGGCCGCATCTCGCTCTACGCCGACAACGTGTTCAACCGCCGCCGACCCATATTCATTTCTAGCGCCGACCGCCAAGACGCACTCTACCAACGCCCCAGAAGCGTGGGCGTGAGCGCGGAATGGAAGTTTTAGGCGGGGCTGAAATGATGGAGGCCGTCTGAAACAATCGTAGGTCGGGCATCAATGCTCTACCTACGGTGACTGGAATAACGAAGGTCGTCTGAAACAGCCGTAACAACCGATTATCGTCATTAGCTTACGCAAGTCTGCTTCGCTACCCCCGCGCAGGCGGGAATCCAGACCTATCCGCACAGAAACTTATCGGATAAAGAAGTGCCTTCGAGTCTCCATTCTGGATTCCCGCCTGCGCGGGAATGACGGCACAAGAAGTCTAAATAAAAAGCCAAGCATAAATGCCCAACTATTAACCTACCCTGCTTCCCAACACCCAAAGGAATCCGATGCACTACTTCACCCCCGCCAAAACCCTGCCCGAAGGCACCATCTACCTGACCGACCTGACCCACGTCGCCGACTTTTCCGACTGGCTGGCCGAATTCGAAACCCTGTTAAACCAAAACCGCCGCTTCGCCACCGTCTGCACCCCCATGCGACGGCAGGTAAGCGACGAACAGCGCATTGCCGACCGCAAAACCTACATCGAATGGATAAAGGCACACCGGCCGCAACTCGCCGAACGCTGCGCCGCCATGCTCCTCATCGAACCCGACGCGGCGCAACTGGCGTTCTTCCGCGAACAATCGTCCAAACTCGGCCCCGCGCTGGGCGTGAACTACATCGTCGAAGCAGATGAAACAACCGCCCTGCTTCGCGCAGAAGAAGCGTTGAAGGCCGTCTGAAAAGATACTAAACCTATTTAAATACAAATCAAGTATTGCCACCCAATATGTTCAGACGGCCTTGTCCCTTTATTTGCCTTATCTTCAAAAGAATCATGTGATGTCCGACAATCAGACTTCCCCAAACTCACGCGACTGGCTGCTGCTTATCGGCGGCAGCACTTACAAATTCACGCTAACCGGTTTTTATCTGGTCGCGCTGATCGCTATTTTGAAAAATCACGGTTACAGCCTGAACCAACTGAGCTGGATTCATTTAATCGGCAGTATCGAAGCAGCGAAAGTATTGTTTGCCGCACTGATGGAGCAGCGGCCGGCGGGGCGGTTCGGGCGGTTTCGCGGCTGGCTGCTGACGGCGACACTGGGGCTTTCGGCAGTATTCGGGCTGATGGCCTGCACCGACATCACGCAGAATTTCCCGCTACTTCTGGCCTGCTGCGTTTTGCTCTCGGCCATGTCGGCGGTGTACGGCTGCGCGATGCTGGGTTTGTCGTGCATCGTCCTGCCGCACCGCGAACGCGGTTTCGGCGGCGTGATTCAAACGATGGCGGCACGCGGCGGCAAGATAATCGGCGGCGCGCTGGTGTTGTGGCTGTATCAGGAATACGGACAGACGGCGGCGGCCGGCTTTATGCTGGCGTTCAGCCTGCTGATGTTGCTGCAACTCTTGTACTACCGCGAGCCGGGAAGTCCGACGGCGCAAGGCAGTTGGACGGCGTTGGCAACGCGGCTGGTTTCTTTTTGGCAGCAACCTGAAACGGGCTGGCGGTGGCTGGTTTTGCTGTTTGCCGTTGCCGTACCGTATGCGTTTATGGCGGCAACCTTTGTGCCCAAGCTGGCGGATTTGGGCTTCAACCCGAAGCAGACGGGCGGGATTCTGGCGGTGGGCATTCCTGTTGCCTGCCTGATCGTTACGCCGCTGTCGGGCTGGTTTTCGCGCAATTATTCACGCCGCAAACTCGTGTTCCTACTCTACGTGCTGCAACTGCCGCTTTTGGCATCCATGACCGCCATCGATACGCTCGCACGCGTCCACCCTTGGCTGCCCCCCGCGCAAATCATCGCCCTGAGCCTGAGCTACACGCTACTGCTGCCGGTGATACTAGCGTTGGTGATGGACAAATCCGACCGCGCCACCGCTGCACTCGACAGCAGCCTGCAATTTTCTGTCGTCCTGCTCGGCAGTTACGCGGCCGGTTTCTCCGCCCTACGTCTGGCAAAGGCTATTGGTTATACAGATGCGTATTGGGTTGCAGTGTACTTGGCCGTATTGGTAGGCCTGCTTTTATATTTGAATAGAAATTTATTCAATCATTCGGATCGTGATTCACAATAATTCGCTTAGGTATTTATTCATCGATTTTAATTGAGCGCTCCTCTGGATAATTTTTCATTTTATTGCACAATCTCTCATGAAAATATAACAAAATGTGCCCATAATACTGCCGTTATTACACTCTTAAATTCAAAAGGAACCTCATGACTGCTGTTCTCATCGTTCTCGGCTTGATCGCCATTGTTGTCGGCATTTTAGGCACGATTTACCCTGCCTTGCCCGGATTAGGTTTGATGTTTGGTGGTGCATGGCTGTTGGGTTATGCCGGCGATTATCAAGTGTTTGGCTCGGGTACGCTGACATTTTTGGCCATCGTTGCCGTATTCGGCACTGCGATGGACTATGTGGCAGGGGCATTGGGGGCAAAATATACCGGAGCAAGTAAAACCGCGGTTTGGGGCGCGTTTATCGGCGGCATCGTCGGCGCATTCTTCTCCATTCCCGGCTTGTTGCTCGGCCCTTTGACCGGTGCGGCCATCGGCGAATTTATCGCACGCAAAGACACTTGGCAGGCAGGCAAAGTCGGTATCGGTACGTTTATCGGCTTCATCATCGGTACTGTGGCCAAAATCGGCTGCGCATTGACCATTGCGCTGACCATTCTGTTTGTTTGGTTGGCCTCATTGTTCTAAGACAAAACATTAAAGGCCGTCTGAATTTCAAGTATTCAGACGGCCTTTTCATTTCACTATTTATTTTTCTTATTTGCCGCAGCAGGCTTTGTATTTTTTACCGCTGCCACATGGGCAAGGATCGTTGCGACCCACTTTTTCGCCTTCGCGGCGGACGGTTTGCGGTTTATTGATGATGGCCTGCCAATACCAGTAAATATCCAGCAGGACGTGCGGCAAATCAGATTCCAACTGGGTCAGCTCTTTTTCATTCAGATGCAAGATGACTTCGCCGTTTTCCTCATCGTCATAGATGCCGCCCAAAGCCATAATCGGATAGAACAAATCTTCAAACTCTTCCTGATCGACTGCCTCAAACCAATCGGTAGGCACAATATCCAGTGCGTAAAGGTAGGCGTTACACCATGTGTAGAAATCCGGATTGCCGGCTTCGTCTTCATAAAACCACAAATCAGGCAGGATTTTCTCATTAAGCTTCATGCGCATATCGGCGGCCATTGCCATGACCAAACGCTCGATTTCGGTACGCTCTTTGGCATCAAACAAGGATTCTTCACCCAAAATTTCAGGCAGCCAGTTGGTCGGATTCAAAGCATCCGGACCGCTCAACAAAGCCATCATAAAACCCTGCACTTCATCACAACGCATGGTGTTGTGGGCTTCGGATTTGGCATCCAGCAATTCCATCAATCGGCTGCGTGCCGCTTCATCAAAAGTCAGTATTTGCATTTTCGTTCCTTAAAATAAAATCGTATTATGGTTTTCAGACGGCCTGGGCATGGATACGTTGCCGCATTTGTTCAAACAGACAAACCGTTGCCGCCATCGCGACATTCAAGGATTCGGTTTGCCCCAACATGGGGATTTTGACACAGGCTTCAGCCTTCTCTTTCGTCGTTTCACTCACGCCGCTGCCTTCGTTGCCAAACACCCAAGCGCAAGGTTGGTTGAGGTTCATTTCATACAAACCGATATTGCGGCCACCCAAAGCTGTTGCCCAAATTGGATGCTGATACGTTTCCATCCAAGCGGATAATTCCACCCGACTGAAAATAGACAGCAGAAAATGCGCGCCCATTCCCGCCCGCAACACTTTGGGCGACCAGATATCCACGGAATCATTGCTGCACACGATTTGCTTGACTCCGGCCGCCGCCGCGCTGCGCAAAATCGTCCCTGCATTACCGGGGTCTTGTACCCGCTCTAATACCACGCAATCGCCGTCTGAAGGCAAGCCTGCCTGTTTCGGAATATCAATCCAAGTCATCACATCATCGGCATCGGTCAGACTGGTGATTTTAGACAGCGCTTCGTTACCGACCCAAGTAATCAATCCCTCGTCCAACTGCGCCGTAATTTCTTGAATTTCAGGATGTTGCTGTTTCTTTTCAGGCAGGTAAACCTGTTTGGGCGTACCGCCGCTTTGCAAATAAGTTTGCAGCAGATGTACGCCTTCCAATACGGTTTCACCGCTTTCGCGCCTTGCTTTGGCCTGCGTCAAAAGACGGAATAAATGTTTGAGCTGTTCGTTTTGAGCAGAGGTAATCAGTTTCATGGAGCGCATTATAACTGTTTTTGACTTCTTTGAAGCTATGCTTTCAGACGGCCTGACGGTTTTACTGCAAAAATAAAAACCCTTGCCATAAAGCAAGGGTTTTGCATGATTTCATTTTTTACTGCACAACAGTCTGCTGCTCATTTTTCTGCTCGGTACGGACAGTCGGACGGTTTTCAATCTTGCCATCTTTCGCCGCATTCGGCACAACGGTTTCACCAGGCTCAGAAGCCACTTTATCGTCAGGCGTACCGCTTACCGGAATGATATCTTGTGCAGGCTGAACATTAGACTTCTCAACAACCGGCATAGCGTCACGAGAAGTTTGCGGCGTAAACTGCCATGCCGTCACAGCAATGGCACACACGCTGGCAGCGGCTGCAAAGAATTTAAAGAAGCCGTTATTGGCCGCTTCGCGGTGAGTATATTTTTTCTGCTTGCCGGCAATCTCAGCTTGAGGCACTGTAAATGCTTTGCTTTGCATGGTTTCATCAGCCACCTTCGCCGCCGCACCCTGACGGATACAGTCGCCGATAATGTGGTACTCATGCCAAGCGCGCAATGCTTCCTCGTCTGCCAATACGGCATCCAGCATCTCATCAGTCAATGCTTCACCGTCCATCAATGCGGACACATACTCCAATGCTTTATTTGTTTTGTCGTTCATTTTTATTACCACCTTTGATCTTCAGAAGTATCCAACAGCGGCCGCAAATCTTTTGCAATCAGTTCACGCGCTCTGAAAATACGCGAACGTACTGTACCTATCGGACAATCCACTACCCGAGCTATTTCTTCGTAAGACAAGCCATCCATTTCCCTAAGCGTAATGGCTTGACGCATATCGTCTGGCAGTTGCGCGATGCTTGCTTCGACGGTCTGCAAGATTTCCCGATTCATCATTTCAGCTTCCGGCGTATGGTAATCCGCAATCTGATCGGTTAAATCAAGAACATCTCCCTCCTCATTGGCCGCTTCCGAGCTGACAAAAAACTGACGACCCGAAGTGGTCAGGAAATTCTTTGCCGTATTGATACCGATACGGTACAGCCATGTATAAAATGCACTTTCTCCACGAAAATTTGCCAATGCACGATAAGCCCTAATCATTGCCTCTTGGGTTACATCGTGCACTTCATGCTCATCCTGAATAAAACGGGAAATCAGTCTGTTTAGCCGACGCTGATACTTGGACATCAGCATCTCGAATGCCTTATGGTCACCTTTCTGTGCGCGCTCCACCAAAACTTGATCTATTTGGCGATCGTTCATATTCAACCTTTAATCGTTTTACTGCTTTAAACCAAAAATAGTAAAGCGTGCTGTGCACAGTAAAGACAGCAACGCTTTGAAATAGTTCCACGAGATTACATTTAATCGCAAAAGTTTATTCGTGCAGATGCTCTAACATAAGCTGTATTGCTTATTATATATACACTTAGCACAAGTAGTTAAATTACTAATACTTACTAAATTTAAAGTTATTCTCTTTGCTTTTCTGCTATATATTTGACCAACTTTTCATGAACAGGCAGATAGCCTTCCCCTATTTGAACATCGCTTCCCACCCGAAGATTAACAACAGCAAGGCACTTGTTGCCCATACTTAGGATAATCGGCCAATATTTACGGACGAGTGGCACAATATGACACTCTTGCAATAGTTTTTCGACTGATTTTTCCCTCTGTCCCGACTGAATCACATCACTTTTGGCCACACTTCTAAGTACCGCCGGCTTCTCCAACTCCTCTGCCGACAAACCTCCCTTAAACGGTAATAAAACAAAACCATTTTCGAGCAAAATATCTTTCAGACGGCCTTGAACTTCCCTGCCATTACACCAAGGCAGTTTTTGAAACTCACTTTCCTGATAAACAAACAGCTTGTCTCGATATGCGACCAGTTCCCCATCTGACAAATTCAACTGCGCCTGATCTACGGTTTCTAACACTCGGGCAAAATCGGCAATACTGTGATAAGAAGGCAATGATTCCGTTTGCTTTCGTAAAAAATACCAAAGCAACCGACGACGCAAAAGCGGCGTACATTTCCGCCACAGACTGATGTTGAATATTCCGTTTGGACTGATGCGCTGATATTCAGACTCAATCAATTCATCTAAAAGCTGCAAATCTTCCTGCAATAATCGAACATTGGCACAAATTTGCCGCTCAAAATTCGGAATACGCTGCTGCCATTGCGGTAAAGCCTGATTTCTCATCCAATTGCGTAAATAGCCGGAGTCTTCATTACTTTCGTCTTCAACAAAAGATAATCCCCATTGTTGCGCATACTCAGCCAGTTCCTGACGGGAAAATGCCAAAAGCGGTCGCCAAATTTGAATCTCTTCATTTAAATCACGCCATACCGGCATGGCCGCCATACCGCGCAATCCGCCCCCGCGCACGGCTGACAGCATAAATGTTTCGATTTGATCATTGCGATGGTGTGCCAAAACAATAATTTTCTTCAGGCCGTCTGAAAATGCCTGATATCGTGCAGCCCTAGCCGCCGCTTCCAAACCTTTTCCTTGTTTTTCCACATTGACACGACACACTCGCAAGACAACATTCAGACGCTGACAATAATCCTGACAAAATTTAGCCCAACTGTCGGCATTAGTGCTTAAACCATGATGAACATGAACGGCGCGCAAATCAAAATGGCTAAATTCGCGCATCCGATGCAAAAGATGCAGCAGGACGACAGAATCCAATCCGCCACTCAAGCCAACTTCAACAACAGTATGGCTCGGCAAATCAGGAACAGCTGCTTGAAAACTTTTAAATAGGGAATCAGGGGATACTTGCGACATTTCAGATGGCCTGAAATTGTGAATAACTCAAAAATAGAACACAAAAAAAGCAAGCAGCGGTATCTGCTTGCTTTTTCAGCAGTAAAACTTATTTATCGGTAAATTTACCGTAAGCCATGATGCGGTCGAAACGGCGAGCAAGCAAGTCAGGCATGGTCATGCTTTGCGCTTCGCTTAATTGCTGTTCCAAAACGGTTTTAACGTTTTTCATCGTGGTTTCAAAATCACGGTGTGCGCCGCCCAAAGGCTCATCAATCACTTTATCGATGACGTCCAATTCTTGCAGGCGTTTGGCGGTAATACCCAATGCTTGCGCGGCATCTGCTGCTTTTTCAGCAGTTTTCCAAAGAATAGAGGCGCAACCTTCGGGAGAAATCACCGAATAAGTCGAGTATTGCAGCATATTGACGTAGTCGCCGACAGCCACTGCCAATGCACCACCCGAACCGCCTTCGCCAATAATGGTGCACAATACCGGCACATGCAGGCGGGTCAGTTCGTATAAATTACGGCCGATGGCTTCAGACTGGCCGCGTTCTTCCGCGCCAATGCCAGGATACGCACCCGGGGTATCGACAAAGGTCATGACCGGAATATTGAATTTTTCGGCAGTCTGCATCAAACGCAGTGCTTTACGGTAACCCTCAGGACGCGGCATACCGAAATTACGGCGGATTTTTTCTTTGGTATCGCGGCCTTTTTGATGACCGATAACCATCACGCTTTGGCCGTTGAAACGCGCCAAACCGCCGACAATGGCATGATCGTCAGAATAATGGCGGTCGCCGTGCAACTCTTCAAAATCGGTAAAAATACCGTTGATGTAGTCCAAAGTATAAGGTCGTTGCGGATGGCGGGACACTTGTGAAATTTGAGCCGGAGTCAGCTTGCTGAAAATCGACTTGGTCAACTCACTGCTTTTCTTTTGCAGTCTGGCAATCTCGTCGGAAATATCAACGGCAGATTCATCTTGTACGAATCGCAACTCGTCGATTTTATTGGTTAATTCGGCGATGGGTTGTTCGAAGTCCAAAAAAACGGGTTTCATAAAACAAAGCTCTCGGTAACGGTTGCTGACATGATACGCTAATCAGACGTATTTGACAGCATTTCTCAAAGGGAAACTGCCATCTTTTGCAATAAAAAATCTTTCAGACGGCCTTTAACAAAGAAATAGTATATCTGCACTAAATGAATGAAGTGCCGTATCTTATGATAAACTTCAATTCAGTTCAATCATTTCAAACAGGCTATGAAAAACGATCATGACAATTCGTCCATGCGCTTGGACAAATGGCTGTGGGCCGCACGCTTTTTCAAGACCCGCGCGCTGGCACAAAAACATATTGAGCTGGGCAGGGTTTTGGTAAACGGCTCGAAGGTGAAAAACAGCAAAAATATTTCTGCCGGCGACACCATCGACATGACTTTGAACTCCCTACCCTACAAATTCAAAGTTGCCGCGCTCAATCATCAACGCCGCCCGGCACCGGAAGCGCGTTTACTCTACGAAGAAGACATGAAAACGGCTGCCGAACGCGAAGCTCAAAAACAACTCGACCAAGCCAGTCGCATCAGTGCCGCTTATCCGGACGGACGCCCAACCAAACGCGACCGCCGCCAGCTCGACCGTATGAAGCGCGATAGCTGGTAAAGCGTTTCATCCATTGTTTCAGACGGCTCTATATCCATGCCGTCTGAAAACTAAAAACAGGCAGGACATCCTGCCTGTTTTTATTTGTGATGATTAAAATTTATACTCTAACTGACCACGAATAACGTTTACATCCTGCTTATCCGTACCGACGGTAGGCGTAACCTGTTTGCCGGCCAAATAGAAGCCTTTGAGTTTCCAGTTTTTCCAAGGAATATAGGTCGCACCGATTTGCACGCCTTGGACATTTTTGCTGTAATCCTCAGCAGAAGAGACACCGGACAACGATCCGACACGGCGGTAGTTCAAGAATACGTCGTAAGAATTGCGGGCATTCCAGTCGGCTGATTTATAGCGCACTTCAGTGAACACGCCATCATTTTTGATTTTTTGTCCGGCATCATTATAGGCTTTGATATTGGACTTGCTGACTGCAGCCATCCAATGCCAATCGTCATTAAATTTGATGTCCGTACCGATTTCTCCGAAGACCGCATTTTTCTTCGCACCGCGTACATCGATGTCTTTCATGTAGCTGACGGTTGCGCCGACGTTAATATTCTCATTCACAGGCAACATGCTTTGCACCGCGGCAAAATGTCTGCGGCGGCCGCCAATGCCCCATGCGTTGTCGTTCAGATTGCCAGTACGGCGGCCCGCATAGATTTTGGTAGGCAGGGTTTTATTGTCGAAGAAGATTTCGCCGCCGGTTACTTCGGTATCCCATACGCGGCCATAGGAAGAGAATGCGCCGAATTTACCGACACGCGCTTTAATGTTGTTGTACAAAGTACCTTCGGCATACAGTTTATTGACCGGCACATCATGATCGCCGTTGAACTTACCGGTTTCCAAATCGATATTCGGCTCGATTTGTGCAACCAATTTCCAGTCTTTGTACAGTTTCGCGCGCAACCAAAACTCCGCATTAAAGTTGGCATTGGTATCTTCAGGCGTCGGATTGATACCGCTGTTATTGGCATTGATGTCTTTGGTATCCGCACGTACGCGCAAACCACCATTCACAGTCAACAAATCATTGAAAATACTGATTTTATCGTCATCTTTACGAATGATACTGCCGGAATTGACGTAATCGTTGGTGGTGGCCAAAGCCGCCGCATCATGCCCGCCATCAGCATTTTCTGCCAAAGAATAAGACGATGAAGCCAATAAAATACAGGTTACAATCAGTTTGGTTTGAAATTTCATGCCGACTCTCCAAAAGAAGGTATTGAAAGTGAAGTATTCGATAAAGCGTACAAAATTATGAATTTCGTATAAATTATTCATTTTATTTACTAATTATTTTTATCGTATGTAAATTAGTGTAATCAGTCAAGCAGATTTAAACGCTTTATCCTCTTTCAGACGGCCTCTTGATTCAAGTCAAACAGAATCCTGCTCATCAAGCTGTTCAAACTGCCGTTCCAAGGCATCGGCCAATGCCGTCCTGCGTTTTTGGTGGCATCCCACAGCCTTAACCAATTCCTCTGCATTTCCCCAGAACACGAAACGTTCACGCGCGCGGGTAATGGCTGTGTAAAGCAAAGCCTTATCCAACCCTCGGGCTTCCTCTTCGCCCTCCGTCGTTGCAGGCACTGACGGCGGAAACAGCCATACTTCCCGATATTCCGAACCTTGACTCTTGTGCACCGTCATGGCAAAAGCCGATTCAAAATCGGGCAAACGGCTGATGGCAATTTTTTTAAATCCATCTTTCTCAGGAAAATAGGCAGACAAGCCATTCAACGATTCTTCATCTTTCATAATCAGCCCGATGTCGCCGTTAAACACTTCCAGCATGTAATCATTGTGGGTAATCATGATGATTTGTCCGGCAAACCAAGGCGTTTCGCCCGAAACCTTGCCTTGTCGTTGCAAATATTCTTGATAAGCCTGATTCAAATCATCCGCATCCTGCCGCCAAGCCGCCAATACCACCACATCGGCCGCATGACCGTAGGCGAGTGCGACATTATTCTCTGCCACGGCCTGCCAATAATCCTGTTGCTTTTGATACAGCAAGGCGACCTGCTCTTTCAGACGGCCTGATTTCATTTCCAATTCTTTGGGGAACTTGTCAAACTGTTCGACCGCAGTTTGCTTTTCCCCGGACACCACCGCCCTTGCCAAACAACCAATACCGCTGTCTGCACCAAAACGGTGGCTGAACGTCAATTTAGCATTGTTTTGCGATAAAGCCTGTGGCTGTCCTTTAATCTCAAAACCATGATCGGGCAGGTAAACTTCCAACTTTTCAGCAGTTTCTTTATCCAAAGCCGTCGGACGCGACAATGCTGCCAACACGGCTCCCAAGCCAACCGACGGCAACTGGTTTTCATCGCCAAGCAACACCAGACGACAGCCGGTCGGCACGGCACGCAACAAATCCAATACCAGCGGTAGATCCAACATCGAAGCCTCATCCACCACCAAAACATCCAAAGCAAGCGGATATTCATGATTAAATGCAGGGCGCATTTGCGGCGGCCGCAGTTTCAGCAAACGATGGACAGTCTGCCCTTCCAAGTTTTCTAAATGAGCTTTAATGCTCGGAGACAAATCAAAACCATCCAAAGCACGTTGCAAGGCCCGTGCCATATGCGCAGCCGCTTTGCCCGTCGGCGCCGCCAACGCAATACGGGGCAGCTTCGTACTGTTATTACAAATCAGACCCAAAAGCTTTGCTACGGTCGTCGTCTTACCCGTACCCGGCCCGCCGGTAATCAGCATAAAGTTTTGCAGCAAAGCCAAAGCCGCAGCATCCCGTTGCTCTTTACTGTCTTTAGTATCAAACCAATCGCTCAGACTTTTTGAAGCCGCCATAAAATTCACTTCTTCCGCCTCGGCACTTGCCAGCCGTTTGATTTCAATAGCCAAATCATGCTCCAACTGCCACATCCGCCCCAAAAACAATTTCCGGCCTTGCAGGATAAGCGGTTTATCCGCATTACCGACCAAGTTCGGCAAGTTGCTTAAGGCATCGACATCCGCTTTATCCAAGTAAATAAACGAATGCCCGTTTTGCAAGGCTGCAAACAGTCGAACCACATAAGGCTCAATAACGGATGCGCCCTGTACTTCGTGGCGGCGGAAAAACGCTATGGCCGCATCTGCGGCAGAGGAAAGGATAGAGTCGGTCGGATTCATGGCTCAGAATTGATTGATACGGAAAAAAGAAAGGCCGTCTGAAAAACAGTGTTTCCATAAATGAAAACCTATTTTTCAGACGGCCTCTATTATACCGTTCAAAACATAAAATATTTGCCTGAAATAATAACCTTATTGCAGCACTTGCAGACTGCCGTCTTTCATGGTCATTACCCGGTCGAAACGCTCAGCCAGCTCGTCATCATGGGTTACCACAATCAGGCTGGTGTTCAATTCGCGTTTCAAATCCAGCATCATATCCAGCACATTTTGCGCATTTTTACGGTCAAGGTTCCCCGTCGGCTCATCTGCCAACAGGCATTTCGGTTCATTAACCAAAGCACGGGCAATGGCCGCACGCTGACGCTCGCCGCCGGAAAGTTCGCTCGGACGGTGCAGCATACGCTTGTCCAAGCCGACCTTTTTCAGCATCTTAACAGCCTTCTCCTCAGCCATCGCCTTGGGCATTTTGCCGATTAAAAGCGGCATCATGACATTTTCCAAAGCAGAAAACTCAGGCAATAGATGGTGGAACTGATACACAAAGCCCAAATAACGGTTGCGCAATTCGCCCAACTGTTTTTGGCTCAAACCGCCCAAATCCTGATCCATCAACATTACCTTGCCTTCAGACGGCATATCCAAACCACCAAGAAGGTGCAGCAATGTGGATTTACCGCTGCCTGACGAACCGATGATACTCACGCTTTCCGCTTCGGCAACTTCAAAATCTAAATGATTCAACACTTGTACATTCAATGCGCCGTCATTATAGCTTTTGCCAACGCCGATACATTTCAAAATTGTCTTACTCATAACGCAAAGCCTCCGCAGGTTGGGTTTTTGCAGCACGCCAGCTCGGATATAGTGTGGCGATAAATGCCAAGCCAAGCGAAATGCAGGCAATAACGGCGACGTCCTTCAAGTTCACATCACTAGGCAGGTAATCGATGAAATAAACCTGTGAGTTAATCAAATGCACGCCAAACAGGTCTTCAAAAAATGCGACAATCTTGCCGACATTCCAACCCAGCAATACACCGCATACTACACCCACAAGCGTACCGAAGAATCCTGCAAACGCACCCTGCACCAAGAAAATCTTCATGACGCCGCCCGGGGATAAACCCAAAGTGCGCAAAATCGCAATATCGGCTTGTTTTTCCGTTACCGCCATTACCAAAGAAGAGACGAGGTTAAACGCAGCAACCGCGATAATCAATGTCAAAATGATAAACATCATGCGTTTTTCCAACTCAACGGCTTCAAAATAACTGCGGTTGTTAAACGTCCAGTCGCGCACCCATACCTCATCTTTTTTAGCATCAGGAATCAACTTGGCAATGAAAGACGGCGCATTCTGAGGATCAGCCAGTCGCAAACGCAGCCCGCCGACATTTTCACCCAGTCGATACAAGACTTGCGCATCCTTGATATGCGTCATGGCCAAGGTATTATCGACTTCATAAACACCGGTTTTTACCACACCGACTACATTAAACTGCTTCAAGCGCGGTACTACGCCGGCAGGGGTAACGTTACCCTCTGGTGTAATCACTGTAACCTTGCCGCCCATCTCCGTACCCAATGCCTCAGCCAGCCCTTGGCCCAAAATAATATCAAACTCGCCCGGCTTCAAATCATCAAAACTGCCGGCCGGCATATCCTTACCGTAATCGACGACATTTTTTTCTTCAGACGGCAAGATACCGCGTATTTGCACACCGCGTACTTCTCCGGCATTGGCAAGCAAAGCCTGATCGGAAACATAAGGCGCGCTGGCCAATACTTCCTTTTTGCCTTTTACAAATTCGCGCAAATTCTGCCAACCCGGCGCACTGCCGACATCGTAATAGCCGATTTCCGCATGAGGTGCGACGTTCAACAATTGACCGCGTATCTCTTTCTGAAATCCGTTCATTACCGATAACACCACAATCAGCGCCGTTACGCCCAAGGCGATGCCGGCGATTGAAATCATGGTAATAAATGACATAAAGCCATTGCGTTTTTTCGCACGTAAATAGCGCAGGCCTATCCAAGTTTCTAAAGAAGCCATTCAAAAATGCCTCATTCGTTTGTCAAAAAAGGCTTATTGTACCGTAAAACCGACAGGTCGTCCGATTGCCCGACTGATATAGCATTCAGGGATAAAGTGTATGTAAAACCATGTATCTTCCCGTAAATTCCGCCGAAAAACTTGCACAATCTGCCAATCGCCCTTATTCTGAAGCTGTGACACACTTTGTCACCATCAAAAAGGAAATACACTAATGAACAGCAAAAAATTCTTGGCCCTCGCATCCGTAGCTGTAGGTTTGTCATTCAGCTTCAATGCATATGCCGCCAAAGAAATCAAAATCAGTTCAAACAATACCGCTTACTCCGACGCCGATGTTCAAAAACTGGCAGCCACTGCTGTCGGCATGGGCGTAAAAGAACCTGTCAGCCTCAACAGCGGAAACGGTGTTGTTACCGTATCCGGCAGCAGCGCAACCAAATGTGCATTCAAAGTCGGTAACGGAGATACGCCTCAAATTCAAGGTGTCAGTTGCAAATAATCTGATTTAATCAATGAAAAGGCCGTCTGAAAAACTTTCAGACGGCCTTTTTATATTGCCATTTAAGATTGAATATTCCTTCTATCGTAAACAGCCTGAGCCAAAGTACCAGCATCCACATATTCCATCTCACCACCCAAAGGGATTCCCCTCGCCAATCGACTGACTTTATAAGGAAGATTTTTAAACAATTCCGCCAATACATATGCTGTCGCATCGCCTTCGGCTGTGAAGTTGGTTGCAATGATAATTTCCTCAATATCACTCGCCTGCAAACGGACAACCAGCTTATCTAACGCTACTGCCGAAATATCCATGCCCTGCGCCGGACTGACTTGCCCCATCAGAACGAAATACAGGCCATCATGACAATTAGCCGCCTCCATGCTGGAGACATCCGCCGGCATATGCACAATCATCAAACGGCTTTTATCGCGTTTTTCGTCTGCGCAAATTTCACACAAATCGCCTTCGCAAAATGTGTTGCACATCCGACAATGTTGCACCTGTCTCAAAGCAAACTGCAAAGCATCCACCAACTCCTGCGCTTCTTCGCGTTTGTACTGTAAAAGCTGGTAAGCCATACGCTGGGCGGATTTTGGGCCGACATTGGGCAGGATTTTTAATGCATTAATCAAGCGGACAAAGGCATCAGGATTTTTACTCATGATTTCAGACGGCCTTTAAAAAGATAGCTAAAAATAAGAAAACAGCCGGAATTCATCCGGCTGCCCTACTCAAATACTCTGCTTATTCGGCAGCATTATTAACTTGCTGTGCGCCTTGCTTACGATCGATTTTTTTATCCAAATACTGGAGTAAATTATCGAACACATTGGCAGAAAGCTGCTGAACCAAAGCCTGTTTGGCAGCCGGAATCTGTGAATCGGCATTTTCAGGAGCAGAAACGCTCTGAACTTCCATAATCACCGGCGCAGGCATACCTTCCAACAATGTATACGCAGGTTTGCCGCCGACAGGACGCGCTTTCAGCAAAGCCGCATAAGCTTCCGGAGACATGGTTTTACGTGCATCTTGTGCGCTCAATTGAGAAACAGGCGACCATTGAATATCGGCAGCTTTACCGGCTTTCAATGCGGCCAAAGTTTCTTGGGCTTTCTTCTCCGCCAGTTTGGCAGCTTCAGAGCGCAGATATGCTGCACGGACAGTGTCTTTGACTTCTGCAAATGGTGCAATTTTCTCTTCGCGCACTTCTTTCGCACGAATGACCCAAACGGTATCGTTGTTGATGGCGATCACTTCAGAATTGTGTTTTTTCTTCAGTACATCATCACTAAACGCGGCATTAATCAATGCTTCAGGCAAGCCGGCTTCCTTCGCGCCCGCTTTGGTCACCCACTCATCCAAGTTTTCCACTTTCAAACCTGAATTGGCGGCTGCTTTTGCCAAAGAAGATGGATCATTGAAGGCATCTTCACCCAATTTTTCTTTAGCGGCATTAAAGGCAGAAGCTGCTTTTTTCAGTTTCAAGGCTGCTTCGATACGCGCTTTGGCTTGTTCCAAAGTCGGCTCAGCTTCGACATTCAAAACTTTGATAACGTGATAACCCAAAGATGATTTAACGGTATCGCTGACTTCGCCTTTGCCCAATGCAAATGCCGCTTTATCAAATTCAGGTCCAAAGCCACTGCCGCCGCTTTTGCTCAGGTAGCCCAAATTGCCGCCTTTGTTGCTGCTAGACAAATCTTTGGAGTACTTGGCCGCCAGCTCGGCGAAAGCATCTGGGTGCGCTTTGAGCTCTGCAGCCATTTTATCTACTTCGGCTTTAATTTCCGCATTGCTTGCTTCATCTCCGTTAGGCATAACAGGAATGAAAATATGCGCAATTTCGGCTCTTGGCGACAAATCTACGCTTTTGCTGTCGTAAGCTTTTTGTACTTCTTCTGCGCTGACGGTTTGCTTGTCAGCCAAATCTTTGATGTTCAAAGCCACATATTCCAGCTTAACGGCTTGAGGAATCAAGTAATCTTTCTTATGCGCTTCATAATACTTTTGCAAAGCCGCATCATCTACTTTTACTTGTGCCGCAAATGCTTCAGGGCTGAAAGTAAATGAACGGATGGTACGTGTTGCTTGAGTCAGGTTAATCAACTGACGCGCTTGCGCATCGCTGACCAACGCACCGTTTTGCACCAAATTCAACAGATTTTGCAATTGGAACTGTTCACGGATGTCTTCAACAAACTGATCCTCCGTCATTTTGCGCTGATCCAAATACTTCTTGAGCAAATCCTGACTGAATTTGCCAGAAGCATCATGGAAATTCGGATCATCCACGATAACTTGCTTGATTTGTTCCTGAGACACAGCAATGCCCATCAGCTTGGCACCCTGCTTCAGGTAAGCTCTTTGCAATAAAGATTGGAATATCGCATCACGCGAAGGCGCATTATTGCCGGCAGCCTGCTCATTTTGTATCGCAATCTGTAAAGCATGCTCGCTGACCTTCTCATCCCCGACTTTGACAATGTAATCAGAACCCGGCGAAGACAAGTTATTGGCACCGAATCCGATAAAGGTCAGACCGATGATACCTAAAACAATCTGGGCGGGTGTTTTATATTTTTCAACAATATGGAACATATTTATCCGAAAGAAAAGTTTGGCGCGGCAGCCTGAAAATGCTGCCGCAAAAATCTTAAAATCCTGAAAACAGGCTCAAAGCGCGTATTGTAACGTATTTTTTCGAGGCTTGCTTTTTCAGACGGCCTAAAAACCTAAAAATGCCTTATCCGAAAATTTCCTGATACGCTTCTACTGAAAATCCGACATGAACCTGTCCTTCTTTGACCAATACAGGCCGCTTGATGATACTGGGATTTCCCACCATCAAAGAAATCGCACCTTCTTTTGTCGCGGCAGATTCTTGCGCATCTTTATCCAACTTGCGCCAAGTCGTACCTCTTTTATTGAGCAAAATTTCCAAAGCCGCCTGCTCCAGCCAGCCATCAATCAATTCGGCAGTCGGGGCGTTTTTCTTAAAATCTACAAACTCAAACTCGATGCCGTTTTCCGCCAACCAACTGCGCGCTTTTTTAACCGTATCGCAATTGGGAATACCGTATAGTTTTATCATCTTATTTATCCTTGGTTTTATTCATAAAATCACGAATTCAGGCCGTCTGAAACTTTTCAGACGGCCTGAATTGAATGCTACTTATTTCTTAGCAGCTTTCTTCACTTTAATCTTCACGCTTTTACCTTGAGCATTATTTTTACGCCCGGCTTTGACGGAAGCTGTTTTCGCCTGCGCTTTTTTCTTGCTTGCGGCTTTAGGTTTGCTTGGCTTAGTAGGCTTAGAGGCAGGTTTACTTTTCACCTTGCTCTTCTTTGCCTTCACAGGAGTAGCCAACGCTTCATCAATTTCTTTAGCCGAAAGTTTACGCTTACGCTTTTCGACAGGCTTGTCAGCAGCTGTCGGCTTACTCACAGGTTTCGCTTTTCTTCCGCCGCGTTTCTTACCGACTGAACCGCCGCTGATTAAGGTCAAATCAATCTTGCTGGTATCCAAATCGGCACGCGCGACTTTTACAGTAACCGTATCGCCCATATTGAAACGGACACCGCTGCGTTCGCCCTCAATTGCCATAATTTCAGGACGGAAGTTGAAATAATCCTCTCCCAAATCGCTGATGTGTACCAAACCGTCGATATGAATGTCGTCCAAGGTTACAAAAATACCGAAGCTTGTCATGCCCGAAATCTTACCACTAAAGACTTCGCCGACTTTGTCGCGCATATAATAAGTTTTCAGCCAGTTTTCCACATCGCGGCTGGCATCATCGGCTCGGCGCTCGCAGAAAGAGGTATGCACGCCCAAAGCCTGCCAGGTTTTATTGGGTTGGTAAATTTGTCCGTTCAATACAGCCTTAATGGCACGATGTACCGTCAAATCCGGATAACGGCGGATAGGCGATGTAAAGTGTGCATATGCGCTATAAGCCAAACCAAAGTGACCGTCGCAATGCGGCTCATAAACCGCCTGCTGCATAGAACGCAACATCATCACTTGCAACAGCTCCGCATCTGGACGGTTTTTAAATTGTTCGGCAAGCGCAGCATAATCTTTCGGCGTCGGATTATCACCGCCACCCAAACTCAGCCCCAGCAAACCAAGCTGCTCGCGTAAAGTGGCCAGTTTTTCGGGAGTCGGGCCCAAGTGATTGCGGAACAAAGCCGTATGTTTGTTTTTCAGCAAAAATTCTGCCGCGCAAACATTCGCCGCCAACATACATTCTTCAATCAGCTTGTGCGCATCATTGCGGACAACGGGAACGATCTTGTCGATTTTACCGTTGTCATCAAAAATCATCTGAGTCTCAACGCTCTCAAACTCAACCGCGCCACGCTCGAAACGTTTTTTCTGCAAGATTTTAAATAACTTATATAGAGTATCGATTTGCTGCTTAAACGGATGATCCCGGCCGTCTGAAATCCAATCCCAAACTTGATTGTAAGTCAGTCGCGCATGCGAACGCATTACTGCCGGATAGAAACGGTATTCCTTGATATTGCCGGCATAGGTAATCACCATATCGCACACCATACACAGGCGTTCAACATCAGGATTGAGCGAGCAGATATCGTTGGACAACTTCTCCGGCAGCATCGGAATCACACGGCGTGGGAAATACACGCTGGTACTGCGTTCCTGAGCATCTACATCAATTCCGTCATCAGGACGGACATAATGGCTGACATCGGCAATCGCCACCACCAAACGGTAATTGCGGCCGACTTTTTCAGCAAAAACCGCATCGTCAAAGTCCCGCGCAGTTTCACCGTCAATGGTTACCAAAGGCAAATCACGTAAGTCCACACGCCCTTTCAAGTCGGTTTTACGCACATGATCAGGAATTTTCTTCGCGGCTTTGACACACGCTTCGCTGAATTGATGAGGCAAATGGTGCTTGCGTACAGCGATTTCAATTTCCATACCGCTGTCGGCATAATCGCCCAACACTTCAATCAGCTTAGCCACTGCAGGACGATGCGCTTCAGGATACGTCTCAATTTCAGCCACAATCACCTGGCCGGATTGCGGTTTAAAGTGCGCCACGCTTTCAGGTTCCAGTACGATACTTTGGCTCAAACGCTTGTCTTCGGCCTCCAAAATGGCCACGCCGCGATCCATATAAAAACGGCCGACCACTTTAGACTGCGCACGCTCCACTACATCCAAAACCGTACCTTCACGACGGCCTCTGCGGTCGATACCGGCAGGACGAACGGTAACAATATCCCCGTGCATTACACCGCGCATTTGACGCTCATACAAAACGAAATCGCCCTCGCCTGTCGGCGTTAGCGGCACGGCAAAACCAAAGCCGTCTTTATGCGCTTCGACACGGCATTTAACCAATGCCAATTTTTCTGCAGCACACACCGCGCCACGTCGGTTGATCAACACCTGACCATCGCGTGCCATCGCTTTCAGACGGCGCTCGAAGAATTCATATTCATCTTCTGTAATCGACAATTCATGTGCCAAAGCTTCGATTTTTGTCGGCACACCTTTTTGTTCCAATAATTCAATGACCCATTCACGGCTGGGCAACGGATGAGCGTAACGTTGTTTCTCCCGCTCCAAATACGGGTCTTTTTCTCGTAAATTTAAAGATTTAGTATTTTTGTTCATTTTGATAGTTGACATTCTTTTTTTAAAATATATAATAGCTGCTTCTTCGCAGTTCAGGTATTCAACTGTACCTTAAATTGAAGAATAAAGCAAAGCCCAGGTGGCGGAATTGGTAGACGCGCTAGCTTCAGGTGCTAGTGTCCTCACGGGCGTGGAAGTTCGAGTCTTCTCCTGGGCACCAAATATTTTGGTACTTCTTTGCTTAAGAAAATTTAAATTGCCCAGGTGGCGGAATTGGTAGACGCGCTAGCTTCAGGTGCTAGTATCCTCACGGGTGTGGAAGTTCGAGTCTTCTCCTGGGCACCACTGATAAATCAATAAGTCAAGTTTTTACATTATTCTGATAACAAGTCAGGATAATAGTCCACAGAGAGGTGGATGAGTGGTTTAAGTCGCACGCCTGGAAAGCGTGTATACGTGAATAGCGTATCGAGGGTTCGAATCCCTTCCTCTCTGCCATTTTCATTTTTATAAGTTTTTCATTACTTCTAAAACCGCATATTAAAGGCTAAGTTATCAACAACTTAGCCTTTTTTGTTATTCATCTGCTTTAAATTCATTTCGGGTATATTTCAATTCTTTTATCTTTTTTGTGGTATTTTATGTGTTATTACCCAAGGAGTAACACTTCATGCCAAAAATTGTAACGCCATTAAGTCTGTCTCAAATTAAAACAGCAAAACCTAAAGAGAAGGTTTACAAGTTACCAGATGGAGGTGGGCTTGCCCTATGGATTTTGCCTTCAGGTTCTAAGTCTTGGAGGCTACAATACCGCCGCCCTGATGGGAAAATGAACACATTGACGCTGGGTTTATTTCCACGTTTCGGACTAGCAGATGCGCGGGCATGGCGAAAGGAGATGTTAGAAAAAATCAGAAATGGAACTGATCCGAAGGCAATTTCTGCGGACGTAGGAGCAGAGTTTCGTTTTGAAAATTGCTTGGTACTTTGGTTTGAAAAATGGAAGAAATCGGGTGGCAAACAAGGGATGGGTAAAAATCCGCGTTATGCAGGGCAAGTACTGTCGGCTTTAGAATTGAATGTACTACCTTTTTTTAAGGGAAAGGATATTCGTTCGATCAAGACGGCAGATATAGTAGCAGTTTTAAGGAAAATGGAAGAACGCGGGGCGCTTGAATATTTACGTCGGGTTAAAGGTGCATTGGGATTGATGTTTGATTATTTTGTAGCAGATGGATCTATCACTATAAATCCAGTCAGTGTTATTGGAAAACAAGTATTCGATAGGCCACCTGAACGTCATTTCGATACACTGCGCTTTGATGAGCTACCACTCTTAGTGGAGAAGTTAGAAACATCGAAGGGAATTGGGGAACGAGCGCGGCTATTAATTTATTGGCAACTTTTGAGTATGACGCGGCCGTCGGAAGCAGCAGGGACTCGTCTGGATGAAATTAACTTAAAGGCAGGAACTTGGGAAATTCCAATTGAAAGGATGAAAACAAGGCCGCATGTTGTCCCATTAAGTTCCGCTTTGACGCGAATCTATTTTGAGGCATTAAGATTAAATGTGAATGGAGTATTCTTATTTGAAGGTTCAGGGTTTACCAAGCCATTGTCGTCCGAGACAGTCAGATTAAAGCTTCGTACTAAAATGGGGCTGGATACGACGGCACACGGTTTGCGGAGTCTAGCACGGACTTATTTGAGGGAGGTTTATAAGGTTCGCAGAGATGTGGGTGAATTACTGCTTTCGCATGGCATTACGGATAAGACAGAACGCGCTTATGACCGATCAGAGCTTTTAGAGGAGCGACGAGAAATGCTGGAAAACCTTGGTCGAGATGTGATGGCATTACGGGAAAAGTATCGGATAAAATAGTTTTGAGGTCGTCTGAAAAGTTTTCAGACGACCTTTTTCTATATCCAAAACTTAAAAAACCCACCTAAAACCCCATCTGCTTGCCCACATATTCACTCTTTGCCAAAATCAAATCGTCATCTGAAGTGATATGTTCCTTGTGATTGTTGAGTAATGACAGCCGGAAAGACGGCATCCCAAAAAGCCGCCGTTGCCACTCCACAACGGCGGCTTTCCAAAAACAGCAAAACCAAGACCATGTTCAAAGAACCCTGCCAAGTCATAGCAATCCACAGCCGCCCCTTATTTTTTTGCGGCTTATGGTTCATTACCGTCAGACTAAAAAATGAATACGGCTGGAAATTCGACCGCAAAGCCATGTTTGAAAGCAAAAAAGCAGCTGAAAGCCTAAAAATCGGAGACTACATCATCCCATGACCAGTCGCAACATTGAAAACCTCATAAAAATCGGCACAGTTTCCCAAACCGACCCTGTTGCCAACAGAATCCGCGCACAACACGGCGGTCTCATTACAGACTGGTTGCCATACTTTGTTCCTGCAGCGGGTGGCGTATCAATTTGGCGTTTACCTTCCATCGGCGAAGGTTGCATCATACTTTCTCCCAGCGGAGAACCCGAAAACGGAATTATTATTTGCGGCTTCTCAACCTCCCAACATCCTGCCCCATCCCAAAACCCAGACGAAACCATCATCCTCATGCCTGACGGAGCAGAGTTTAAATACAACCACGCAAAAAGCCATCTGCAAATCAAAGGCATCAAAACTGCCGATATTACCGTCAAAGAAAAAGCCACCGTACACACCAAACACCTGACTATCGACAGTCCCGAGACAGACATCAAAGGCAAACTAAACGTTGTCGGACTGCTTACATATCAGGGCGGCATGGCAGGAAGTGGTGGCGAAGGTGGAGCGGCAGCAGTTATCAAAGGCACAATACGCCAAGAAGCAGGCAGCATCATCAGTAACGGGGTCAACCTAACCACCCACACCCACCAGGGCGACAGCGGCGGCACAACAGGACAGCCTAGATGACCAATGACCAAACAGGACGCAGCATCGGCTTAAAAGAACACATTGCCCAATCCATAAAGAACATACTCTTCACTCGCATCGGTAGCCGCCTCATGCGAGAAGACTACGGTAGCCTTCTGCCAGAGCTGATAGATATGCCGATGACCCAGACCGTTGTAGCACTCTGCCATCAGGCTGCCGTCACTGCCATAGCGGCATGGGAGCCGCGCATTACCGTCCGCAGCATACACTTTGACCCGACCGCCGCCGCTAACGGACAACTAGCCATTACCATAGTCACAACCCTGACCGACGGCACAGAACAAACATTCCAAATCCAATAACGCAGAAACATGGCAGAAATTGACCTAACCCGCCTACCAGCCCCCAAAGTCATCGAAGAACTCGACTTTGAGACCATATTTGAGCGCAAAAAAGCGAACCTCATCGCCCTCGTCCCGGCTGGCATACGTCCAACCATTGCAGCCACCTTGAAACTCGAATCAGAGCCACTGACCATCGACCTTCAACAACAGGCATATCAAGAAATCATCCTGCGTCAACGCATAAACCAAGCAGCTGCAGCAACACTTTTAGCCTTCGCACAAGGAAGCGATCTTGACCACCTTGCCGCAGCCAAAGGCATAGAGCGGAAAACCATCATCGCTGCCGATCCAACCACCAATCCCCCCACAGAAGCCGTTTACGAAACCGACGATGACCTCCGCCGGCGCGTCCAGTTATATCCAGAGAAACTCGCAGCGGCAGGGCCTCGTGCAGCATACGAAGCCCATGCCATTGATGCCGCCCCCGATATTACCGATGCCCGCGCCGTCAGAGTGTCTCCAGGAACAGTCGCTGTTTATATCCAAACATCCAGCAACCAAGGCATACCTAGTGGCCGCACCCTTGAAACCGTCAATGCCTATCTTAGCGACGAAATCCGACGCCCACTCTGCGATACCGTAACCGTCCACGCCTGCACCCCGAAAGAAATACGCATATCCGCCCGTATTACCTATGAAGACGGCCCAGACAAAGAAATCGTCAAAGCCCGCCAGCTTCAAGACCTCAATCAAATGCTAGAGCAGCATAAAAGACTCGGCGCACAAATTGCCTTGTCAAAAATCATTGGCGCACTTGATACAGATGGCGTCAAAAAAGTAGAGCTGACAGAGCCAAGACAAGACATCCTGTGTACAGACGGCGAATTTATAAAAATTACAGAAACCATACTGACAGAAGCCTAAGCCATGCCGACAGTCATCCCTACCAACAACACCGACCTACTGCAAGCCCTTGCACGCCTGACATCGCAAGAACTGGCAACTGTCTTCGATCTCGCAGTCATTACCAAAAGCCGCATTCCCGACAGTTGCCCTCCAGAATTCATACCATGGCTTGCATGGGAACGCTCCATAGGCAGTGACGAAGGCTGGAATATTACCGACACCGAAATCGCACGCCGAAAACTGATAGAAAACTATATTCAAAAGCATCAGCACAAAGGGACACCATCCGTCATCCGGCGCCTTTTCCGTGACCTGGGGTACGGAGAAATACAAATCATCGAAAATACCGCCAATCTTTACTGGAATGGAAGCGCCGTCTTCGACGGCACACACCTATTCGGTGGCAGCAACGGAGAATGGGCGAAATACAGCATTAAATTAAGCCGCCCGGTTACCAATAATGAAGCCCAAAAGCTTCGAGAATGGTTGGAACGAATTGTCCCTCTCCGTTGCGAACTGCACAGCCTCGACTACCGAGACCACCCTATCTATTGGAACGGAGAAATCACATTCGACGGTAGTTACAACTTCGGCATAGCCTGACCCTAAAGGATAAAAAATGGCCAACGCAAAAGAACTCAACCAATACACCCAAAACGTCCGCCTCATCGAACCTGGCGACCGCGTTATCGGCGGTACTGATGCCCCAATCAATCAACCCCTGCAAGCGCTAGCTAACCGCACCTTATACCTTAAAACCCAAGTCGAATCCAAGATTGGCAATAAAGGTACGCAAGTTATAGAAGGCCAGCTCAACATTCAAACCAACGCATGGGAAAAAATCCGTTTTACCAATGGCGACGGCAGCTACTGGCGTTTTGAGACTGCCCCCGTATCTGCAGGAGAAAACGGCGCACGCTTCAATTATGTTTTTACATCGGGAGATCGCGAAATCGGGCGCGTACAATTCCCGCGCGTATCCGGTTCGGAAAGCGTCGCCTATCAAAGTTGGGTCGAAGCCAATGCCGCCCGACTTGCTACTGACAAAATGAATGTCGCCACCACCAACTACTATGCAGACCAGTCCGGAGGCTATACCAAAAGTGGATTTTACCGATCCAATGCCCGTCAGCTTGACGGAAATACCCTGCCAACAATGGAAATCCACATTGCCCATCCGGAAGTAGTGAACGGCGCACACGCCCGCGGTATCGGTTTCTCATACGGCTCGTCGTCCAATCCGTTTCAGCTCGTTACCTCTGCTTGGGATGCCAACGGTCGTTATATCGGCATGAGAACCGTCTTGACCGAAGAAAACGGCGTCATGCTATCAAATGACCAAACTGTCGGCGGTGTCAAAACCTTTACATCAAAAGCCGTATTTAATGCGGGATTGTCCGTATCCGGCAATGGAAAATCTGCCGACATCAATACTGGGGCAAAAGACGTTTATTTACGCAACACGGCAAGCAACAAATACCTGCAACTTAAAGACGACGGCACATTGACATACAGTGGCGTCAAAATTGCCCTTATGTCCGATAAATCAGATGCCGTAAATCTGGACAGTACCGACAGTCTTGCCACATCCAAAGCCGTCAAAACCGCCTACGACAACAGTATCCGACGCGGAGGAGCAGTAGGTTTGGGCGGTCAGAATCATCAAATTGCCATCGGTTGGGACACGCCCGGACTGATTGCGCGTGTCGATAACAGCGTGATGAATGTAGGCGTCCCCGTTGGTGCCGTCGCCTACTTTGCCCAAGATGTCCCCCCATTTGGATGGTTAAAAGCGAACGGCGCGGCAGTATCCCGTACCGTCTATGCCAATCTGTTCGCCGCCATCGGCGAACGTTACGGCCGTGGCGACGGACGCACCACTTTCAACTTGCCCGACTTGCGCGGCGAATTTATCCGATCATGGGATGACGGCAGAGCCATTGATAGAAATCGTGCATTAGGCTCATGGCAGGCGGATGAATTCCGCAGCCACAGCCACGGCATCGGCGTCAACCGCATGTCCGACACCGACAGGGGTAGTAATCCGTCAACCGTATCGGTTGACACTGTCGGCCAAACCGACCCGGCTGGCGGCATTGAAACCCGCCCTCGAAATATCGCCCTGCTGGCATGCATCAAGGCATAAGCCGCCTTAAACCACTTAGAAAGGTAAAAAAAATGACCCAAAACATCCAATGGACAAAGCCCGTTTGCCAACTTGACGCCGACCATCTCTACATCGGCCAAACCACAGCCGATCTGGACATCATGGCACGCGACGGCAGCTATCTGATTCCCGCCGGTTGCATCGACACCGACCCGCCTCAAATCAGCGCAGGCAAAGCTGCCTGCTGGAACGGCGAAGGATGGGACTTCATCGAAGACCATCGCGGCAAAACTGCCTACCGAAAAACTGATCGCACAGCCGTTATCATCGACCAAATCGGCAGCCTTTCAGACGACCTGACATTTTTAAAACCTTCCTCACGGTTTGACGAATGGGATGGAGAAAAATGGATGGAAAACCAAGACAAAAAAGCACAAATTGAAGCCGAATTTCTAAACGCGTCCAAGGCTGCTTTAATCCGCGCCATCAACCGTCAAGCCCAAACCATTGTTGCCCAAAAATCAGGCATGGACGACCTCCCTGCCTTTGAAGTGCAGAGCTGGCCTATCCAGGCCGCTGAAGCCCGCGCATGGTCGGTAGATAAAAGCGCGGCCACGCCCGTTTTAGATCAAATTGCCCAATCGCGCGGAATAGATGCAGACAAACTCAAAGCCGCCGCCCTGCGCAAAACCGTTGCCTATGAGTCCCTCTGCGCTACCGTTGCAGGCAAACGCCAAGCCATCGAGAAACAAATCGAAGCCGCCCAAAACTTAGACGAACTCAACGTCATCAACACCGAAATCAATATCTGATTTACAAGGCCGCCTGAAAATGAAATCAAACATCAAAGCCTACTTCAAGAATCTTGCCATTGCTGCCGACCAAACAATTAATGCCGTATTTGGCGGCTACCCGGACGAGACCCTGTCCAGCCGCCTCTACCGCAAAGATGTCGAAGCAAACAAAAGTCACTGGACAGCCATCCGAAAAGCAGTTGACGCACTATTTTTCTGGCAGAAGAGCCACTGTCGAGCCGCCTATCTTCGCGAAAAACAAAAAGCCCACTTCCCTGAAAGTCTCAAATGACCATCCAGACAAAAAACCTGACCTTATACAAAGGCGATACCCGTATTTTCAGAATCGGCTTTGACGGTGGAGGCCTGCCATTCGAGCCTAAATCCGCGCAATGGGCAATGACTGTCCGCGGGCAGACAGGCGAAGAGCTGCGCCCCCAAATCAGTGTCAGCGGGCAAGAAATTATTATTACTTTCCCCGCCCACTTGACTCAAAACACCGCATGGACATTAGGCCAATACGACCTACGCGCCGTTTTCGGGGGAATCGTCTGTACCGTCCTGCGCGGAGAAATCTACATTGCTCCCTCCATTACCAACGTCAGCGGCATTATCGGCGAGAGTACCGAACCCGTCCGCGTCAGCATCATGGAGCAGGGGCTAGTCGTCGTATCCCCTGCCGAAAGCACACCAACCGCCGGCGTATCTCCTGAAAAAATACGGGAAATCGTAAAAGAGGTCATTAAAGAAACACAAAACGGCAACGGCACGGAACACATACCGTCAACTAGACCTGAACAACCGGTTGCCCCTACTCCGAATCCAGCTGCATCCACTGACCTGACCGACGAAACACTGGCAGAAGTGTATAAAAAATTAGGAAATAAACAATGACATCAAAATTAGATCAAGCCGTACTGGCAATTACCGATGCAGTAGTGGCGGCAAAAGAAGAATCCGCAAAAGCCAAAAAACTTGCAGAAAATCCAAACGTGACCGCCTCTCTTGACGAAGAAGGCCGTCTGAAACTAAACGACAATACGTCCGACATCCACCTCATTACACCCGCCAAAGTATCAGAAGCAGTAGGCAATGCCTTTGCCGATGTCAAAACACCATCACTGATTATTACCGAGCAGGCCAAGTTCGAGGGCGAACAAATCGAGGCTGCCGCCAAGATTGCCATTGAAAAAGGTAAGTTCTATATCGAGGACGCCTTGACACCCGAACTGCGTAAAAAAGTTTACGACGGTTGGTACAAAAACAATCCTTCTAAAGAAGACGCATTGAATATTGTCCGTCTGATTCAGGCATGGTACGACCGTCTGCCGTCTAACGTCTTTATTTCTTCGCGCGGCGGCTTTTTCCCGGTAACGAAGAACACAGGTTACAAGCCGGAATACTACGGCGCGGACGGACGGCAAATTTCCGTCGGCGGCATGGTGCTGACAGTCAACGGCCAACAGCCGTGTATTACCTTTCATCATTCCGTTTTTAATGTGTACGACTTCTCGTTGGCAGAATTTTGCGTGGAAGAAATGGGGCAGGACGTGTTCCACTTGTGCGGCAAATCAGAGGGCAACACCATTCTGCACGGCGGCAAAATTACCACACGCGCCTATAAGGACTATGGCTACACATCAGGCATGGCCGACCCTGACAAACGATGGATTCCGCATATCGACGGCTGGACGCGCGAAAAACCGCACATCGGCACAGGTATGGCGCTGAAAGGTACGGCGGAGGCAGGTTTCAATACCACCACACTGTCCCACGATGTTGCCCGTTACATGAACAATTCGGCTGATACATCAGGTGTACAACAACCTGAAGGATATACCCGCGAAAAAATCCGCCAACTGCACATTGACGAATCGAGCCAACGCTACCGCAGCGTCGGCGGCTACTGGAATTCAGACGGCCTGTCGCAATTCCCGCAAGATGACGGCACGGTTGCACCCACATTCGGCCTCTGGCGCGGTGGTCAGGTATGGAGTCGCGGTTACGGTTGGCGACTGTTCGACTGCAGAGGCACAGAAATCCGCTACTTCGACGTACGGGGATTTACTGGCGGCGCAGTGATTGCAGGTTTACATGGTTCTCCGTCCGGAGAGGATGTAGGCGGCGGCGAAGTCGCCAAGGCCTACGAAAAAGGCATGGTTGCCGTCAATACCCGCATCACGGGCGGATACTTTACCCACAACTATACCTGCGGTGTGGAAGCAGTCCGCGTATCAGGCTACGAACTTTGCGGCATCTTTGCCCCTGATTCTGTAGTCGGACACCCCGATGCACATCTGGAACATGTGCGTGGCTGGAATAATTCTATCGTCAGTCTCGATCCGGGTTATCAGCAATGCACATCCCGATACCTGCCAATGGACAACCTATTCATCCACGACAACGTGTTCGGTTTTGGCAAGCGCAAGGTAATGGATATTCATACCGGCAACAACGTCAAAATCGTAAACAACAGTGGCCGTGCCATGTACTACGGCATTTCCACCGTAATCGAAGAAGTATTTGCCGCGACGGACGGACGCGCCTCCAAAATTGCAGACCCGTACAGTTTCTATTACCAAGACAGCAATATCGAAATTACGGGGAATACCATTGTCAGCGGCAACATCGGCATTCATCCGATTAATGGTGCATTGGGAGTGCTTTCTCGCCGCAATCAGAAGAAATGGTGGCTGCGTTGCCGTCAACTGATTAACGACAATACGGTCTATGCCCCGCGCGGTTTGCAATGCAACTACGGGCACAACCACTTTCTGATTGAACGCAACCAGTTTACATTTGCCCTGCCGTTCGGCGATTTTTACGGCATGCGCTACGTTTCAGGATTTGCCGTTACCAATGGCGGCAGCGGCTACACCACCGCCCCCAAAGTCATCATCACAGGAGGCGGTGCGGAAGCCTTCGGTGCAGAAGGCGAAGCAGTAGTGAAAGACGGAAAAGTTACCGAAATCAAGCTGCGCCGCATCGGCAGCCGCTACGACACACCGCCAACCGTAACCCTCGAAGGAGGCGGTGGTACGGGTGCAACGGCTACCGCAACCGTCAACACATCGACATACGGCATGAGCGTGGGCGCAGAAGCGCGTTACGGCACAATGTTGGCTGCACAAATCCGAGGGAACTATATTCAAAACTCCCCCGACGGCAACTTCATGCGCCAGATGATAATCGGCAAGTTGCGCGGCTCGTCCATTGTCGGCAATCACTGCGATATTACCCCGTACAAGAACGCCGAGCAGGGAAAAACCGAAGTGGGACAACCCTATACAGTTGACACAGTTAAATACCGAAACGGCCTACTAAGTGCAGGTTTCTACCCTATCGGCGAATTAGACAACTGTACCGTTGCCGAAAATTACATGCACAACCAACTGACCGATACAGTAGAAGTATGGACAGGTGCGCGTAACCACAAAAATACACAGACTACTGACTATGCCGCCACCCTGATGCAGGCGAAGCTGACAGATTTAGAGGCCGAAATCACTAAACTCAAAGCATCGACAGCAGGCAAAGCGTTAGAGACAGTCACACAGCCGACACCAGAAACGGTAGTACCAAAAGCTGATTCAGCAACACCTAAAGCAGAACCTGAACGGCCGGCACCCACTAATGAACAGCCTGCACCTGCCGCCCCAGAAACATCTATTAAATTCACATTTAACGGCCTCGAATCCAGCTCCACCGAAGCCGTTGGCAGCAATAGTGAGGCTCGTCTGACGAGCGTCATCAATGCACTCCGTGCAGGAGAGCCGGAAGGATGGACAGGCGCATTCGGAGAAGAGGGCAACATCCGTTACATGAAGGCACAGGCAGGCGAAAACGGTAGAGGCCACCGCTATATCGAAAGTAGCGGAGTCAGTGCCGCAACCGGTACTCCGACCACAGTTATTATGCCGTTCAAACTTGAAAAAGGAGGCACACCAGGGGCAGCGTTTATCCTGCTGCCGATGACGGGCGAAAGCCCCGCCGTTGGCGGCGTAACCGCCACTCATGGCGAAAACGGTTTTACCCTACGCATGCCGGAAAATGCCACAGTGGATGGCAAAGTCAACCGAGTAGGCAATACCTATGCCTACGGTGAATGGCATATATCCGTTGTACCTTGGAATACCGCTTTCGACAAAATCCGTATTGGTACCAGCCACGTTGCCAATACAGGCCGTACAGTTCGAATCGGTGCAGGTTTTGAAATCGTACAAGGGGATGTGTCCAAAGCCGCCGATAAAGGCGCGGCATTGATGACAGGGATTTACCGCAAAGATGGACAGTGAAGTTCAGATGTCCGATGAAGAAAGGATTAAAGAGGAAAAGATACAACAACTCAAAGTGGGACGGCGACGTAGCGGTGCAGCAACACCGCTACGCCAGCCAAGCAGAGCAACCCTGCATTGACTTCTAGGCCGCCTTAGTCTCTAGAGACCGAGGCATTCTATCCGTGATATGGGAGTGAGTGCAAATGCAAATCTACCGCGAAATGCGCTGCAAATACTGTGGCAAACTGCTTGCCAAAGGCAGCGGATGCGTGCAAATCAAATGTGCACGCTGTAAAAACATCAATTCATTCAGTAACTAAAAAATCATCAGAGTGCCGTTGAGCATCATATTTAATCTGATTCCGAGCATCCCGAATGCCACAAATTAGGAGTATATATATGATGCAAAAAACACAACAAACTCTACCGATTATCCCTTGGATGGGTGGTAAACGCCGATTGGCAAAACACCTGTTGCCCATGTTCCCCGAGCATTCTTGTTATGTCGAACTGTTTTCTGGTGGTGCAGCGTTGTTCTTTATGCGCCCAACGCCTGCTAAAGTAGAGGTACTCAACGACATCAACGGACAGCTCATCAACCTGTACCGCGTGGTACAACACCATTTCGACGAGTTCGTCCGCCAGTTCGAGTGGACACTAACAAGCCGAGAGGTCTTTGCCCGCCTACAAAGCACACCGCCTGAATGCATGACTGATATACAACGAGCTGCCCGATTCTTCTACTTGCAGCACACCGCCTTTGGCGGCAAGACCGTACATCAACATTTTGGTACGGCTACCACTTCAAAAGCTTGGGATGCGTATCAGATTAGGGCAAAACTGACAGCAGCCCAAGCCAGGTTGAGAGGTGTGTTCGTCGAAAACGAGACGTGGGATCGATGCTTCAAGCGGTATGACCGAGAGCATACTTTCTTCTACGCCGACCCGCCGTACTGGCAAACCGCAGGGTACGACCACGCATTCGATTGGCCTCAGTATGAGCTGCTGGCCAAAGCGATGGCGGAGAGTAAGGGTAAATTCATGCTATCTATCAACGATCATCCTGATATAAAGGATTTATTTAAAGACTTCCGGATTACCCAGCTTACGCTTACCTATACAGTTGGTAGAGACAAAACTGGTAAAACAAGTGGTGAGTTGGTTATATGTAATTGGTAAATAAAAAGCGACGTCACCGTCGCTTTTAAAAAAATGAAAAAGAATTACAAATAGTGAAACAAAAAACAGAATAAATTTTCTCAAAAAATGTTTTATTTTTTCGCGGGCGGCTTCAACCTTGGAATACCGCTTTTGACAAAATCCGTATCGGTACCAGCCACGTTGCCAATACAGGCCGTACAGTTCGAATCGGTGCAGGTTTTGAAATCGTACAAGGGGATGTGTCCAAAGCCACCGATAAAGGCGCGGCATTGATGACAGGATTTGGCATCGCCGCCGCTTAAGACAAACAAAGGCCGTCTGAAAACTTCAGACGGCCTAAAAATCCCACTCAAAACCTCCACCGCTTGCCACCGATAAAAAGCAAAGCAACAATCAGACCATCCCCAAAGAAACGGACAGCCACATGACCGCAAAACGCATGCACGGCGTAACAGCCAACGAATTCACACACGGCGCGCGCCATATTTCCGACATCGCCACCAACATTATCGGCATCGTTGCCACCGCAGACGACGCTGATGACACAGTCTTTCCCGCTACCAAACCCATATTTTCAACATCCGTCTCTGCCCTGATTGATAAAGCAGGCAGCAAAGGAACCTTGGCAAAATCCCTAGACGCAATTGCAGATCAGGCAGATGCCCAAATCGTTGTAGTCCGCGTTCCCGGCTCAACCAAAGCACCGGAGCAGAAAGCAAACGTTATCGCAGGTATCAAAGCACTGGCGAAAGCTCCCGCACATACCGGTTACAAACCAAAAATCATTGGTGCGCCGGAACTTGACGACGCTGACGTAACCGCCGAGCTGGTTGTAACCGCCAACGCTCTTGAAGGCTTCGTATATGCATCCGCCGGCGGCGCAGAAAATATTACCGCCCTGACCCAATATAAGAACGGATTTGGGCAAAAAAACCTCATGCTGATTGACAACGAATTCATGACCTTCGGCGCTTCCAAAACCCAAGAAACTGCCGCTACCGTTGCCCGTATCCTCGGCGCACGCGCCATGCTTGACCAAAAAATCGGTCCGCACAAATCCATTTCAAATACCGAAATTCAAGGCGTATCCGCCCTTAAATACCCACGCAGCTTCGGACTTCTGGACATCAACAGCGACGCCAATACCATCAACAACCTCAACATTACCACCCTCATCCGTGAAAACGGCTTCCGCGTTTGGGGCAACCGCACATGTTCTGCAGATCCTGCCTGGGCATTCGAACCGACAGTCCGTGTCTCTTCCGTAATTAAAGAGACCATCGCCGAAAGCTTTCTCTGGGCAATGGACAAACCAATGCACCCGAGCCTTATGATTGACATCATCAACAGCATCAATGCCAAGCTCGCCGAAAAAGTCTATCAAGGCTGGTTATTGGGCGCGCAAGTCTTCATCGACCCCAAAAAAATCGAAAAAGAACGCGTAGCCGGCGGTATCTTTGCCTTCGACTACGAATTTACCGTAGCCCCGCCTTTAGAGAATATCGAACTCAACCAACATGTATCAGACCGCTTTATCGTCAACCTGACCGACCGCGTTATCGAATTCGCATCTAACCTCAAACCTACCACCGTCTAAACTACCTTGCCTCCCAATAATTCCCCTCTCCCAACAGAGAGGGGTTAGGGATAGGTACCCAAACACAAGTAATAAAGGACACCCCAATGCAGCTGCCACGCATCTTGAAAAGTTTTAACGTCTTTACCGACGGACTCAACAAAGACGGCGTCCTCATGACCGTCAAACGCCCAGACATCAAATTCAAAACCGAAGACTATACCCCGGGCGGCGGTATGGGCGAATTTACCGTCATTCATGGCATCGAAAAATTAGAGCTGGAGCTGACCAGCAAAGGTTTCGATCTTGAGCTGTTCAAATCCATCAGCCACAAAATTAATGGCAACCTCTTACGCTATCAAGGCGCATTGCACAAAGAAGACGAAGAAACCTACCAAACACTGGTCGGCGAAGCGCGTGGCCGAATTATCGAAACCACACGCAGCGAAGACAAAGCGGCCGAAGGTGGAGAGCAGACATTCAAATATGCCCTAACCTACTGGAAAGAAACCGTCGATGGAGAAGTCGTTTTTGAAGCAGACCTCATGGCGAACAAACTCATCATCGGCGGCAAAGACGTTCGTGCCGGCATTCGCGCCGCATTAGGCCTCTAAACACATACAACAGGAACAAGTAAATGCAAGAACCAAAAATCAAAATCAACCCCGACGATACCCTGACCGTAACCCTGACCGACGGCAAAGCCTACACTCTGCGCGAACCGCTGGCCAAAGACATGGCAGGCATGGGACAAGACCTCATCAAAATCAAACACACCGAAACTGTTCAAAAGCTCCTCTCAAAAATCAGCACCCCAAAAATCGGCATGGCACAATATGGCGTATTAGGTATGGCAGATGTACAAGCCCTCAATGCCGCTATTGATTTTTTTTCAGCCGCACCTTCGGCGAAAGCAGAGATTCAGGAAGCCTTTGCCGATTTGGGCTATACCCATGCTTCCGATACCGAGCCGGCCAGTTCGCCGACCTTATAAAAGCAGCGCCAGACATCTGGCAGGCTGAAGAAGATGAAGACGTTACTGCGTTTTACCCAATAGACGACGCCCTTGCCCTCTGCACCATTACTTTCAAAGGAGGTATCGGCTGGTTCGCAGGACTAAATCTTTTTACCCTTAACCGCTGGGCAGCCAAAGCCGCCGAAATCCAACGCGCACGCCAAGGAGACGGACAATAAAAAAGGTCGTCTGAAATCAATTCAGACGACCTTTTCAATCGACAAAATAATCAAGGAAGCATCCATACCATAAGGGCAATGACGGCAACAAAAAGCCAAAATAATGCGCCATACCACCAAATGACAGAATCGACTGCATTCAAAACCGAATCCGCCAAGATTTGATTTTTCATTTTACGTTTCATCTTAAAGCTCGAGCCATGACAGACAAGACAATTAATATTATCCTCAAAGCCGCCGACAAAGCAAGCAAAACGTTTGACAGAATTAAAAAAAGTAGTAGCGGGCTGTCGGGCGAATTGGCGAAAAACAAAAAAGAAATGCGCGATCTCGAGCGCGCCCAAACCGCACTGGTAAAAATCGGCAAGGCAGAACAATATTTCAACCGTCTGAATGAGCAAATCATCCGTAATTCTGCCGCCACAAGCCGTCTTACTTCCGAAATCGACAAAACGGGCGTTGCCACAAAAAAACAGGCAGCAGAACTCAAAAAGCTGACCCGTGAAGGCGAAAGGCTGAATAACGAATACGAAAAACAATCCGCGCAGCTAAAACGCTACAAAGACCACATGGAAAAAGTTGGCGTATCCGGACAAAACCTTGAAAAAGAGCAGGCAGAGATTGCCGCCCGAATGCAGAAGACTACTGCCCAAATCGAAAAGCAGTCCACCGCCTTAGAAAAGCTGGAAAAACGACAACAGAGTCGAATCAAGGCCGCCGCCATCGCAGGTATTGCATCGGGTGTCTCATCATGGACAAGTAGCAAGGCTGCCACCATGAGGCAAGGTGCAGGGCATGCCATCAATACAGCCATGTCCGAAGAAGATGCAATGCAGGGACTGATCCGCCAAGTCGGCATCCTCAAAAATACAGACGGCAGCCTAAACCACGCCGAAATCGCTAAAATCCGCGCCGAAGTCCAAAAACTAAGCGGTGAATTGCCCATGGCAACGGTTGAGATCATGAATATGATGACTGCCGGCGCGAAGATGAATATCCCACGCCAAGAGCTTGCAGCCTACGTTACCGAAGCCGTCAAAGCTGCAAATGCCTTTGAAGCAGCAGACCCGGGTGCGCTTGCAGAAGAGCTGGGGCGCATTCGCCAAAACTTCAAATTATCTAAAGAAGCCGCTTCTGAACTAGTCAACGTCATGAACTACCTTGATGACAACGCACTGGTTGCAGGCGACCAGCTCATCAGCTACATGAACGAAGTATCAGGCAGCATGGGTTTGGCGAAAATGAACGAGAAGCATGTAGCGGCTCTAGGCTCCGCCCTTATGTCCGCAGGTGTAGATGCTTCCACCTCTGCCAAAGCGGTCGGCAGCCTCATGACAAGGCTGGGTACCGCACCTGATATGAAACCCGTACGGGAAGCCCTGAAAAGCATAGGTATAGACGCAAAATCCGTTCAAAAAGGCATGGTCGAAGACGCGCAAGGTACGCTTGAAAAAATCATTGCCGCCGTCCAACAAATGCCGAAAGAGCAACAAGCAGGCATTCTCAAAGGCTTGGCAGGCGGCGAATATAACCGCGTATTTGCCCAACTTATCGCTAATACAGAGCTTTGGCGCGAGCAAATCCGCCTTGCCACCTCTCCGGACGCATTAGGCAGCCTCGACAAAGAGTTCGAAATTCGTGTCAACGCCATGTCGTCCAAATGGCAGATGTTCAAAAATAAGCTCTTCAATACCGAATCAGGCTTTGGGCGCAGTATGTTTTCAGGCTTAGAATACGGCATGAATGTCATTTCAGGCTTATTGGATAAGTTCAACGAATGGTCGGCAAAAAATCCAGAGGCCGCCGCCAAACTTGGAAAAATCGCATTTTATGCAACCGCAGCAATGACCGCCTTAGCAGGGCTGGCCGCAGTTATTGCCGCAGTTGCCGTCCCCTTTGCCGCCGCCCGCATTGCCTTTGGCGGATTCGGCATGAGTATTCTTAAAGTATTAGGCATTGCCCTACGTTTCATGACATTAAATCCCATAGGCCTTGCGCTGACTGCCATAATCGGCATCATCTATCTCGTTTACACCAATTGGGATACATTGACTGCCGCCTTCATCAGAGGCTGGGAATGGATTAAAAAAACATTCGCCCAAAACCCCATCCTATACGCACTGACCGGACCGATTGGCGCAATCGTTGCACTGGCCACACACTGGGACCGCATCAAAAACGCCCTCATCACAGGCTGGGGATGGATAAAAAAAACATTCAGCGGCAACAACCCCATATCCTACGCCCTCTCCGCCGCACTAGGCCCAATCGGTATCCTCATCAAAAACTTCCAAATCCTCAAAACCGTCGCTACTAGCGCATGGGAATGGATGAAAAAAGCCTTTTCCACCAAACCGACCGCGCCGGGAGGCAGCGCAGCCGGTTATGGCGTAGGCGCATACATTCCCAACAAAGGATATTCTACAGGTGGTTACACAGGGGCGGGCGGTGTCAACCAAGCGGCCGGTATCGTGCATAAAGGCGAGGTTGTCTTCAATCAACAAGATGTAGCCCGCTTCGGAGGATGGCGTGTTCTGGAAAAAATCCGCAAAGCAGGCTTGGGCGCATTGCAGAGCATTATCCCCGCCGCAGCTGAAGAACCGCGCCCTTCCCTTGTCGGAGCAGTTCCCATATCGGCAGGGTTCAATCACACAAACGCAGGTGGTATGACCGTCAACATTACCATCAACGGCGGTAGCCAAAGCCCTGCCGACATCGCCCGCGAAGTTGCCCGTCAGATTAAGCAGATTGCAGACCAAGCCGCACGTCGTGCCCGTAGCGCATTTTCAGATGACTGACACCAAAAAAGGACACTACCATGCTTGCCACATTAGGATTCTTCCCCTTTCTCATCCGCACCATCCCCTTTCAAACCATCAACCGCCAAAGCGGCTGGAAGCACCCAAATCAATCCACCGTCGGCGGCGGTATTAATCCCACCCAATACCTAGGGCCGGAAACTGACACCCTGACCCTGTCAGCCGAAATGAGGCCGGAAATCACAGGGGGAGACACCTCCCTGGCCATGCTCCACCTCATGGCAGAGCGTGGAAAACCATACAATCTCATCCTCGGCACAGGTCAAATAATGGGCGCATACGTCATCACATCCATCAAAGAAGACAGAAGCCAACTCATGCACGATGGCAAAGCCCGTTCCATCAGCTTCAGCATAGAATTAAAAAAAGTATCCGACAGCCCGCTGGGACTAAAAGGCAAAGCCCTTCAGCTTGGCGTATCCATCGCCCGCAGCATTGCAGGAATCTGACATGACCGCACTTACCCAAATCAAAGACCAAGCCGTCAAAATCTTCAACGCCATTACCGACACCGGCGGCAACCATCTAACCCCAGTCGCCAAGCTGTCCATAAACGGCAAGCCGTTCAATACCGACGCTCTCTCCCGCATCATCTCCATCAGCCTGACCGACAAAAGCGGCTTCGAGGCGGACGAGCTGACCGTCAGCCTGTCCGACCACGACGGCAAGCTCGCCCTGCCCCCGAAGTCTGCCGAGATAACCATCGCCCTGGGCTACATCGAAACAGGCATTGTCGATAAAGGCAGCTACAAAATAACCGAAGTAAGCTGGAGCGGCGCACCCGATACCCTGCACATCACCGCCCAATCCGCCGACACATCCGACCGATTTTCAGAGGCAAAAGAAAAAAGCTGGCACAAAACCAGCCTGAAAGAAATCATCGAATCCATTGCCGCCGCCAACGGCTACACCCCAATCATCGGCAAAGCCTACCAAGACGAAAAAATAGACCACATCGACCAGAGCAACGAATCCGACGCCGCCTTCTTGTCGCGCCTTGCCGAACGCTACGACGCCATCGCAACAGTCAAACACGGCCGCCTCCTGTTTGTTTCATCAGGCGAAGCCACAACCGCCGGCGGGCAGCCGTTGCCTACAATCAGGATTACCCGCAACAGCGGTGACCAATATGCATTCAGATACAGCAATACCGAAAGCTACAACGCCGTCCGCGCCTACTACATCGACAAACAGACAGGTAAAAAGCACGAAGTCGTCATTACCGAAGACAACTACGACCCCGTCAAAAAAACCGTTACCACCACCAAAAAATACAAGACCAAGCGCAAAGACGGCAAAACCCACAAAACCACCACCAAAGAAGTAACCGAAATCAAACAGGTGGATACTGCCGGCAAAAAAATCAAAACCCTGCGCCATACCTACCAAAGCCCCAAAACCGCCGCCACCGGCGCGCGCGCCGCGTACAAAAAACTAAAACGCGGCGCAATGGAATTCGATATTTCCCTAGCCATCGGCCGCCCCGACGTCGCCCCCGAAAGCCCCGTAACCCTACAAGGATTCAAGCCCGAAATCGACGCAGAGAAATGGGTCGGAAAAGAAACCGTCCACACCCTCGACAGCAACGGACTGACGACTGCCGTCAAACTCCAAAGCCTGATCGACGTACCGATTGTCCTCTACGAAGGCGAAGTCAGCCCAAACTTTGCCGCCGCAGTTTCCAAACCCTGACCAAAACAAAAGGTCGTCTGAAAAAATCAGACGACCTTGTTTATCCATAGCCAACATCAAGACGGCACATCCTTAATCTGCTCGTCAATCAGCTTCTTCAGCTCATAGCGTTTATCATCCGCCACAATCAGGCGTGTCAATTCATCATTGGCAAACAGAAGAACCTTCATACTCTTATGCGACGTGCGTAGAGCCTCCAGCCTGACCGTAGAAGCGATTTTATGGCTGGCCGCAATAATACCAAGCTCTGCCAGACCGCTGCTGGATTCGATTTTGGACACAAACGCCAAAAAATCATTCTTATCGACAGGCGCTGAAGGGCGGTTTTTTGCCTCCACAAAAATATACTTGCCGAATTTAGCTAAAAACGCATCATCAATATCATTGCGTAAAATCAAATCCACTTCCGAAGTCGCATCCGTTACCCGTTTCCGAATAAACTGAAAACCGATCTGTCCGAAAAGATTGACAAGGAAGTCCTCAAACAACACACCCTTGCGGAACGGGTCCTTTTCATTTTTGGCAGAACTGTACGCATTCAGCAACATCTTACTGTTTTCCGAAAACTCACCGTCCCGTTTTTCAAAATAACCGGCAACCGTCCGTTCCAATTCCGGCACCCATTCCGCCATCGATTTTTTCTCAGACACCGCCAACACGCAGCCCGAAGTCATCAGGTCCTGCATCGCCGTTAAAAACTCCGGCAGCCATGCCGACACGATAATAACCTTCGCCAGAGGATTGTTTTCCAAGATACGGCGGCATATTTCCAAGCCGTTGAACGGATAATCATCCATCCGCAAATCCACAATCGCCAGCGAGCAGAAGCGGTCGGAAACCGCCTGCATAATCTCATGTTCGCCACTCAAAGGCTCGAACACATATCCATTCCCGCCCATACGCTCATTAAGCTGTTTTGCCAGCCCGTCGGCCTGAATCTTTTCATCATCGATAACAAAAATATGCTTATACATCGTCCAATCCTATAAAAGGCAGGGTAATCAGGAAACGCTTCGAATATTCCGCCCTGTCTGACGGCACACATTCAACCGTTCCCTTCAACAATTCACAAATATAACGTGCATGGTAAAGTCCGATGCCGCTACCTTCCGTAGTAGAGTATCCATAATCGAAGATTTTGTCGAGACAGATTTGCTCAACAGCTGCGCCCGTATCGTAAACCGAAAAGAAAAGCTCATGGTTTTCCTGGTCGATGTCGACCGTAAACAACACCTCGCGCCGCTCGAAATCCCGCAAATGGCGGCAGGCATTAATAATCAGATTACTGAATACCTGAAGCAACGAATGGAAAGGATATTTAGTCCGCAAATCGATGTCTTCCAGCAATTCCTTCGTGAACAAAACCCCGTTTCCCTCCAGCATCGAACGAGTCAAAGCCTCCGTCGCGCCAATCAGGCTGTTGACCTTGAAAATCCCGTCCTGCCCGTGCGGCACAAGCTGCGCAAAATTGCCCATTACCTCCCGAATCATGTCCAACTGTACCCGCAGGCTTTCCAAATGCCCATCAGTAATCTCTTCTGCCCCATAGCTTGTCAAGATGACATCCATGTTTTGAATACAGTTTTTCATATCATGACCGAGGAAGTTAGACAGTGCGGCAATATGCAGATTATGCGCTTCCTCCGTCGCCGCCATATTCCGTTGCAGTATCTCGATAAGAAGCGTATTGCTGTCTATCGTCTTCTGCAAAGCATCCAATTCTTTTTTGATTGCCCGCCGCCCGTTTCCCGTCTGTTTTGCAGGTTTACGGTACTTCGGCAGCGGAAACGTACCTTTTGAATCCGTCACCACGCTTTCTCCCCAAAAACAGCAAACAATCTTTCCAGTATTTTTAACTGGTTCGTTTCTTCATCCGTAACCTTCCTGTCTGCTTTCGCGACATTGCGCGCATATTCCAGCACTGAATCACGCCATTCGGGGAAACGCTGGTTAATGGCACGGATAGCAAAAGAAAAATCCATAGAATCCGGCACGGGCCAAGACTTCATGACGCCAAGCGAATAAGCAAGGAAATCGTCGCCCATTTCCGATTTGTCCGTCAGCCATTGCGCGATATATCGCTGTTCAGACGGCGCATATCTCCCATCGCAGTAAGCGATATAGACCAACACATCCACAATCGGCTTCATCTCCCGAATAAAAAAATCCATCTGCCGTTCGGGAGCCTCTTCATACCGTTCCTGCAAACGCCGTCTGAAAAGCGAAGGCTCGACCACTTCGCCGGTTTCCAAATCCACCAGTCCCATAATCGACTGATATTTAAACGTCCTGACCATTTTCCGCTCATGGCAAAACGCCTGCACATAACCGCCTGAAAGATTGGCAACAAACTTGCGGACATCGATAACCCGTCTGCTTCCGATTCCTTCAGTATTGACATATTCAATCTCAAAACTACCGCCGACAGGCAGTAGCACAGGTTTATCTTTCATCGTAAAGCCATTCTTTTTTAATCATGTCGTGGAGAGATAATTCAGACGGTGTCAGTTTCTGTTTGGCCGTGTCGTTCCGCCCGTAGACTAATATCGCGCCCGAACAGGCTGCCCAATGGAGGCGGCGTTCAAGATCGAGGTTTCGGGCGGCTGCGAGAGACTCTTTAAAATCTTTCCGAATTAAACCGCCCAAAAATTTCCGCCCAAATTTGAACAACACCTTTTCAGGTTTGTCTGCGGCGGTTTGGAATTCACCTTTATTTTTGTCTGATTCAGCCCCTGCTTCCGTCTCTTCGTCATCTGTTACTGACAAATCAATCCCGTTCAGAGCGAGCGCAGATTTAATAATTTGGTTGTATCTCAAATTCCGCGTCCACGTTGCCGGTTCAATATCAACCAATGCCAGCAGTGTCAGCACAGCATCGATATTTTCCTGCACGGTCTGCTTTAATTGAATTTGCCATGAATGCAGTTCTTGCAAGTCCAATTTCACACCGTCTTGCCTGCCAGCCTGTTGACCACTTTGTTTTCCCATATTGCACGTCCCTAATAAACAAAATCACTAAATATCCAAAAAATCCAACGGCAGTACCTTCTAAAACTTACCGTGAATTGAGCCGCTTCTGAAAATTCAAATCAAAATCCCGACAAATGCCATGCGCCACGCACTTTGCCGCAGATGGTTAACTTTTCCAGTCCATCACCTTCGATGGTTTCCGTTCTGTATAACGGGTTGTCGCTGATGACGAGCAGGCCGCCGCTGACGGAGGCTTGCAGGCGTTTGGCTTTTAGGCCGTCTGCGAAGGATAGGAGATAAATGCCCTCTCCTTCGAATGAGTGGACGGAGGTATCGACAAACAACACGTCGCCGTCCTCGATGGTGCCTTGCATGGAATCGCCGCGTGCCGTGATGACTTGGATACGGGAGAGGTTGCCGCCGAGTTTTTCGCGCGCCCACGCCTTATCGACATGGACGAAATCGACCACCTCCATTGCTTCGTTGTTGATGTAGCCGTCTCCAAGCGCGGCAACCACGTCCAGCCGCTCAAAACGGATATGGTCGTCTGAAGGGTCGTTTGAAAAATTAACCTCTCTATACATTCCTGAGTCTTTTCTGTACTTATCACCTAAACCGTCTGCAAGCCATCGCGTAGAAAAGTTTGTCTTTTTCTCAAATGCTAAGAGTGGTTTTTTGCCTAAGCCAGTCTGACCATTGAACCACTGCCCAACAAGACCTTTTGAGACTCCTGCGAAGTCTGCTAAGTCCTGTTGGGTAATTAGCCCATATTCATCCATCAATTCTTGAAGTCTGCCTTTCAAGTCCATCGCTAAAAATCCCAGCTAAAAAATACTTAGTAAAAACAATGTTTATTTAGAATTCTAAACTATTAATTGTTTAGTATGCTTGACTAGACAAGTTTAGGATTGTATAGTTCACTAAACTTTAAAAAAGGAAAAAAAATGACAACAGACCAACAAGTCAAATTCATTAAAGAATTGGGAGGCGTTTCGGTGGTTGCAAATATTTGCGGAATCACAAGAGGAGCAGTTTCTCAGTGGCAGAAAAATGGTATTCCAAAGGCGCAAATGAATTTTCTAAAAGCAAAGTTTCCGGTGCAGTACAAACAAATTTCAGACGGCATCGGCAGACCTGAAACGGAGAGATGAAAATGACGCAGCGCAACATCAGTAAGGCGGAACACGGAAATATGCGGGTACAAATTACCTGCCCTTGCTGCGGCAGCCGCTGCAAGGTTACGGCAAGTCGGAAGATGACAGACCGCCTCCGTTATAGCTCTGTGCAATGCTTGAATGCTTCATGCGGTTGGTCGGGCGTAGCATCAACGGAAGTCATCAAAACCATTTCCCCACCCAGCCCGCTGCATCAAAACCCTGCCTTGGTGCCGCCGCAGATGACGGCAGACGAAATCATCGAACAACACGGCGGCAGCAGTCAGAAAAATTTGTTGTAAAGGGAAAGCAAAATGAACGGCGAAATCGTTCCGACGTGGAAGTCGGCACCGCAGCGGGTCCGCTTTTTTAGAACCAAAGCCCAAGCCCGCGCCATGTGGAATATCGGCAAAAAGCTGGCAAGCAGTAAAACCGAAAACGCAAAAATCATGAACGGCTTGGAGCGCGACGCGCTCTTGGAACGAAATACAGGCCGTCAGCCGTTGGCGGCTTACAACGATACGGAAGTCGTCAGAAGTTGGCTGGTTACGCCGGAGCAAAGCAAGGCTCTGGAAGACAGCCAACGGTTGATAAAGGAAATCGCCCGACTGGGCAATATGCTGAATCAGCAAAACGTAGTGTACAGCTTGGGCTTGCCGGTTCTCCAGCTTTCCGAAGCCGCCCGACAGCTTGAAGGCATAGACGAAAAAATAGCCCGCGCGGTATATGCCGGCAGAAAAATGAAAGTAAACCCAGTTTCAGACGACCTTAAGGCTGCCTGAACCCGACCAAACAAGGAAACATCATGAAAATCAAAATCCGCTACATCATCCTCGCCCTGATGCTCGCCGCATCTTATTTTATGCTTGGTTCGACCCACGGAAACATAGCGGAACAGCCGCAAACGCTGCCCGCAACTGACCCGGTCTGCGTTTACGAATCGCCGACATTCGACCATATGGGCGGAGACGCTGAAATCCCGCATGAGGTGGGGCAATGAGTATCTTCGCAGTCATCGGCATTGTTTTTATCGCCGCGCTCGGCGTTTGGCTCTATGTGGACTACAAAATCGAGCAGAAAAAGCTGGACGCGGAAATCGAAGAAAGAATCCAAGATTATTTAAAGCATTGAGATGAAACCATGCAGATATATGAAACCGACCAGTACATATGGTGCGATACCGATAATCGACTGATGGTATCCGAGCCTGAAGTTTCAGACCGAATGATCGAAGAATTTGATATTGAGTTGGGCGAAGTCGGAAGCATCCGATTTCGCCACTTGGCAACGATTAGAGGCCGCCGGATATATCAAGCAGTTTCACTAAATCCGCACCCTTGTCCAAAGCGAACTCAATCAATCGGGACGATAACCGCTTTAACCCCTCCTCCGGCAGAGAGCGAATAATTTTAAGCAGAGTTTCTTTTTGACCGGTCGGAATGTCTGCCTTGTCTATTTTTAGGGCGACCAGTTCCCGCAGGGTTTCCGCATCCAGTCTGACCGTAACGACCCCTAAAACCGCAGAAAGACCGCCGTCTTCGGCAAGGAAATCAAAAGCCTTTTCGGTCGGTTTCACATAATCGATGGAATACGCCCCGCTTAAGAAGCGGGTAAGTTTGAAGCTGACCAGTCCGTGCATTTCCAAATACATCAGATTGCCGTCTGTTTCATCCTCGCCGTATTCAGCACGCAAGGTATGAAGGAAATTTGGTGGCGGGTCTTTGGGGAAGCATTCTGTCAGGACAGACAATATTTTTCTTTGAAGTTCGCGATTGAGCTTCATTTCAAGTCTCCGGGAAGGTTGTTTAGGAGCTTCCATTCTAACGGAGCAAAGACAAAGCGGACAGACGCTTGACCACCTGGACAGACAGGTATTTCAGACGACCTTTTCACTTAGGACAAATCATGGGCATATCAATTCAAACAGCAAATGCAAAGGCGGCGCAGCAAGACTACGCCGCCCAAGCCTTTTTGCTGATTCCGCCTGTGTTGCGCGAAGGATTTGAAAGCCTGAAACCTGCCGAGGCATCAAAAGCGCGTTCGTTCTTTACCGATTTAGTCGTCCGTCAATTGGACGGCGGCATTCAGCCTGCCGCTGCGCGTGTTCGCGCCGAAGATGGTCTGAAAACCCTGCTCGACAATCTGACCATTTTGCCGCCTGCCGTCCGTTCGGCAGGTTTGGATGCTTCGGACGACGACATCCGCGTCCTTGCTGATAGCGCAGCCAAGGACATCTATTTTAAAAAACGTATCGGCTGGAGCCTCGCCGGTCTGATCCACTATGTCGCCGCCGAATACGGCATCGATACCCAAAAAGTATTCAAGGACAAAATCCCCGAAGCCATCGAAGCCCGCCTGCAAGCCCCTAAATTCTGGCGTCGCCAGCTTCGCCGCATTTTCGCGCGCGCTGCCGAACGCTACCGCCGCGAGGCGGGCTTTGTATCCCGCAAAACAGGGCTTTATGCCTCTGATGAAGCGGTTTTCCGCCGCTTGTCTCAAAAGCGTCGCAATCTTGCCATGTTGCAAACCATGATTGCCATCAATGAGCTGGGGCAAGAGTTCACGCTTGAGGCCTTGTCTGAAGTCTCTGTATCCAATCCCGCCCTGCGTCGCGCCGAATTGATGGTGCGTATTCGCGGCTTCGAGGAAATCGCCCGTCTGAAAAACCACGTCGGCGAATTTTTTACGATTACCTGCCCTTCCCGCATGCACCGTATGCACCACTTCGGCAAGCCAAACGAGAAATTCAGCGGCGAAACGCCGACGCAGGCGCAGGAATACTTAAATAAAGTATGGGCGCGTGTCTGTGCGGAATTAGGCCGTCTGAAAATCAAAATCTACGGTTTCCGCGTTGCTGAGCCGCATCATGACGGTACGCCGCACTGGCACGGCCTTGTCTTCATGGAAGAGCAACACCGCCTTACCTTCCGCCGCGTCGTGGCAAAACACGCTTGCCGAGAAAACCGCGAAGAGCTGGGTTTGAAATACTTGGCGACTGCAAAAGCAGCGGACGCGGAAGCCCGCCGAATCCAAGCAAAAATCCGTGAAAAACAAGGAAGCGCGCCTACGCTCGCCGCCATTCGCGCCGGTCTGAAAACCGAGGCGAAATTCTGGGAATCCAAATATTTTAAATTTTGGAAGCAAAGCCCCGCCTCTGCCCGCGTTGACTTTGAAGCCATCAACTGGGCGCGCGGCTCGGCTGCCGGTTATATCGCCAAATATATCGCCAAAAACATCGACGGCAAAAGTCAAAGCGGTGAAGGATTGGGCGTTGACTATGAGTCTGACACACTGTTGAGCATGGCGGAAACCGTCGTCCGCGTGGACGCATGGGCAAGTCATCACGGTATCCGCCAGTTCCAGCAAATCGGCGGCTGCCCCGTTACCATCTGGCGCGAACTGCGCCGAATCAACCCCGACGCTTCAGACGACCTTTTAATGCTCGCCCAACAGGCTGCCGACATGGGCGACTGGATGCGTTTTACCGTCCTTTTGGGCGGCGAATCCGTATCGCGCAAAAACGTCCGTCTCGGACTGTACCGCGAAGAGGCGAAAGAGCCGAACTGCTACGGCGAAATACCTGCCGACCGCATCGTCGGCGTTTACGAAAAAGCCACCGGGCGCGTCGAAATTTCGCGCGTCCATTCGTGGGTTTTGAAAAAAAACGGCGGCACCGCCGCCGCTTGGACTTGTGTCAATAACTCTACGAAAATGAAATTCGACCCCGAATCTGCACAAAATTTAATCAATCGCCCAGCAGCGGCAACCCTGGCCGACCTAGAAAAAACCGAGCCTGTAGAATGGCTTATTTGGAAACACGGATTTTCGGTGCAAACCGCCGTTGATTTAGTTCAGACAGGTTTAAGTCCTGAATTGGCGAAAGAATATAAAAAAGACATGCTCGATTTAGACAATATCGAAGAGCTGAGATACATGAGCCGTGAAACCCGCGAACAAATCGAAAAAGCAGCGAAAGATAATGCCTTCCGTGGCGAATCCGCCCGCGAAAAACAACGAAACTACCGCGAATATATCCGCAGTATTGAAAAACTACGCCGTCCGCTCGTCAGCGGACTGACCCCGCAAGAACCTATTTTTGACTTCGCCGCCATCAAGGCCGCAAACGAAGCCAATATCCGCGCCAAAACAGTCCGCTATACCAAGCCGCAGTACGACACCGTTGAAAGCGCCATCGAATCTGCCCGTGCCGCCATTAAAGCGTCGCAGGCAATGAATGACAAACTGATTAACCGAAACTGACCAACAAGAAAGGAACAAAAATGGGTGAATACATCACGTTGGATGAAGTGAAGAAACTATGGACGATACCGGGCAAAAAGCCGCCGTCCACGACAACCATTTGGGCGCGCCGCCGGGCGGGGCTGATACCGCAACCGAAGTTGGTGGGACGGGACAACCTCTATAAGCGGGACGAGGTAATTCGGATGCGGGACGAGTATTTCGAAAGATGAAAAAGGATGAAAAATATTAAGAGGTACTGAAAAAATGAAAATACTTGATCCATGTTGCGGCAGTAAAATGATGTATTTCGACAAAGAAGACCAACGTGTCCTGTTTGGCGACATCAGGCAAGAGGAACATTTTTTTAAAGATAGGGAAAAAATGCGATACTTAGAAGTTAAGCCTGATATAAAAATGGACTTCACAAATATACCATTCCCAGAAAAGAGCTTCCGCCTTGTTGTTTTTGACCCTCCACATCTAATGCATGCCGGTAAAAATTCATGGTTGGCCAAGAAGTATGGGAGGCTCGGTAATGATTGGAGGACTGATATTAAAAAGGGGTTTGCCGAATGTTTCCGAGTATTGGAGGATGGTGGAATATTAATTTTTAAATGGAACGAAAACCAAATATCAGTCAGAGAAATCCTATCTTTGACAGATGAAAAGCCAATTTTCGGACATATAACAAGGAAGCATAAAATAAATCAGACAGCTACACATTGGATTACTTTTATGAAAAGCATTTAATTATTTATTGTAAAAGGTCGTCTGAAACATTTCAGACGACCTTTTCCTATTTATCCACCTTGGCCGTTGCCAAAGTGTACGGCTTAAATTTAAAAACCTCCGCGCCGAATGCGTCGTTTGCTTCGAGAAACGCCGCCTGTATCGGCTCGATTTCATTCGCGGCGAATACTTCCGCCGCCGTCCGGGCATCGCCCAAGCCGCCCGCCGCCGTCGGGACGACCCCCATCAATGAAGGAGGCACGCGGTGTATTGTCAGCATATCTTGGGAGGTTACTCCTTTAATATTTAAAAATTCATCCTTGGCGGCAACCTCTGAAATCGGAATCAGTTTGATACCTTCAGGTTTACCGTCAGGCGAGCGCAAAAAGACATTGCGGAAATTGCCTTCGCGTTGCGCTTTTTTAAATTGGTCTTTGAGATTGTTCCAGTCATCATTATTCATATTGTTGTCGGTTGCATACACGATAAAGCCTGCATGGCTGCCGTTGTCGTAGTAGCGCCGTCTGAATGTCGTGGCCGAGTGGTTAAGCTCTGCCGAACTTAAACCTGCTAAATAATCGGGGATACCGTAAATCTCCTGCACCAAATCGGGCTGCATCAAATGAATAATATCCGATTTCGGGATAAAGTCCGCAGTCTCGAAAACATGGTCGCGCAGGTAGAAATAGCCGTCTTTGTCGTAATTTTTCGAAGAGCGGCGCATATAGACGGACAGTCGGTTTTTAAATCCCAAGACCTTGCCGAATCGGTTGCGCTCCGCCGACAGATAGCCGTTGCCGGTTACGAGGAAATTAAATGCCAGCTTTTTGAATTCGGCGCGGCTCAACAGCGCGGTCGGTTCGAATGTGGAAGTTAGGACGTTCAGTTTACAATGCAGCGCAGACGAATGATGTACGCCTACTCGGAGTAAACCGATCAAGTCCTCCTGATTGACGGGCAGTTCATAATAATGGCCGTTGTCGGCGCATTCCCACGCCGCGCCGAGCCAAGACAAACGATCGTCGTAGCCCCAACTGAAAATCTCTAAATCTGTGCGTGGTTCATTGCCTGTCGAATTTAAATCAGACATAAAAATCCTTTAACTATCAATCTCAAAACGTCCGCTGACAACATTGTCCAGCGGCTCTTGATAAAACAACATCATCGCTGCCCAAGCCAAGTCGCCATGACTGGCGGCTTTGCTGCGCGTCGATTCGTAAGTGATGTTCCGTCCGCTGGCGGTAATTGCGCGTCGGACGGACATAAACGCCATCTGCAAATCAATTTTGCCCGCGTCCCACTCGATACGTTTGTTTTTGAGCAGGTTCTGCGTTTTTAAAACCATCATCCCTTTAATGTCGGGCGTGTAGGTCATGCCGATGGCGGGCGGGTAGAATTTTTTAACAAGGTCGTACACCGCCGCGCCGATACCGTTTGCGTCGATGACGATTTTGGTAACGTTGAATTTCTCCGTCATGCCGCGAATGGATTTGGGCCTGTGATTCGAAATCCGCCCCGTTAATCATGTGTGTTTCTAAAATTCGGAATGGTTCGCCGTTGCGTTGCGGCGGGACGGCGACCACCAAGCCGGACGCGTCGCCGGTATAGCTCGGGTCGTAGCCTATCCATACGGGGATATTCCCCGCCGGACGCATCATGTCAGGTTTGTACCAAGTCCAATCCCACGATTCGACACCGCAGGCTTGCAGGTCGGCAAAGTGAAACACGCCCTCGCCGTCCGGGACGAATTGACACTCAAAGAGCTGTGCGAACTTGTCGGGCGAGTTGCGCTGGCGCAGATAATCAATATCGAAGAGGTTGCAGCCCGACTCCTGCGCATCATGAATCGTAACGATTTGCCGCCATTGCGCGTCGGCATCCTGACGACCGTTTTTTAAAGCGGCATGACTCAAATCGAGCTTGATATGCTCGCTTCGAGGGCGGCCTTCGTTAAACATCGCGCCCGACCAAAAACCATAAGCGGGGTGGCCTTCGGATGACGGCGTGGAGAAATAGGTCGTCTTCAGGTGCTTTTGACTCGCCATCGGCTCGGCCAGTGTTTGCAACCGCTCGAAATCGGGAATCCAGAAGTATTCGTCGACGTACAAGTTACCGTTGCGACCTTGTGCCGTCCGTGAATTGGTGCCTAAAAAATGCAGTTCCGCGCCATTGTGCAAAGAAATCACATCCCCGCCTTTAAGCTCGACATCGACCATCTTGCAGAGGTTGAGGATGTATTGCTTGAACTGATAGGCCTGTGCGCGGGACGCAGACAGGAAAATGGAGTTGATGCCCGTTTTTAGGCTGGTTAGGAAGGCTTCGCGGGCAAAATAGAAAGTCGCGCCGATTTGGCGGCTTTTTAAGATATTTCGAAAACGGTGCGTCCGATAAATCTCGCCCCAATACCGCTGATAATCGAAACACTGCTCTTCAAAAATCTCAACCATGCGCTGCTGCTGCTCGGGTGCGATATAGTTTTTCGGCGGTTTTTCGACGGAGCGGGTGCGGCTGCGTTCGGTGCGCTCGGTACGTTCACGCGGTGGGCGATCTATGGTCGGCACGCTGTCAAAAGGCGGCTTGTCTGCGCCGTCAAATCGGTTGTTTTTCGGCGTTTCCGATTTTTCAGACGGCCTTTTGCCTTCGCCGCCCATTAATGCGGAAAGTTGGCGCATTTCTTTGTAAACGCCGTCTGATTTGTTCGGCAGGTTGACGAGTTGGATCAGGCGCGCTTCAATAGATGAGGCAACACGCTGCATCGGTGTTCCGCCATCCCAGTTTTCCCGTTGCTTCCAAGAATGTACCGTGGCGGGCTTCAGTCCCAAATGCCGCCCGATGGCGGTAATTTTCCATCCCTGCCAGTAAAGAGACCGCGCAACAAGGCGCGGGTCGATATTTTGGGCAATTTCAATATTCTGACGTTTTTCCATGTCTTCAAAAAATAGCGGCAATACCCGATTTTCGGGCAAAAATGCCAATCCTACCCGTGCCGCATGACTTGAAAAACCCACCTAAAACCCCTGTCGCTTGCCGTCTTTTCCGTAAATGCCAAAATAAAACGGACAAACACCCGAGCGCATACGCATGAATAAATCCGCCAAAAATTCCACCGAAAAATTCAGCGACCGATGGTTCTGCATCGGCAAATCCGGTGCAACTGCCGACGGTCGAACGATCGAATCAGCCGACCTCATCGCCGCCGCAGAAGCTTACGACCCACAAATCTACGGCGCACGCATCAACCTTGAGCATTACCGCCCATATTCTCCCAAAAACGACTATTCAGGCCTGGGGGACGTCCTCGAGCTGAAAGCAGAGACTTCAGACGGTATTACCCGCCTTTACGCTCGCATCGACCCTACTGAAAAAATGTTGGGCTACATCAAAGAGCGCGAAAAAGTCTATACATCCATGGAAATCATGAAGCCATTCGCCGACACCGGCAAAGCTTATCTGGTCGGCCTTGCGATGACGGACAGCCCTGCATCTCTTGGTACGACTATGCTCAAGTTCCGTCAGCTAAATCCGGAAGACACCAACTACACCGCCGCCTACACCGAAATGGAAAGCCTGCCAATGACCCAACCTGCCAACCAACCCCAACATGAGAAAAAAGGCTTTTTTGCCGCCCTCCACGACAAAATGTTCAATAAGAAATCAGATCCCACCCCCGTCGAAACAGAAAAAAACGACTACACCCAAGCCTTTGCCGACCTGAACAAAGAATTGGAGCAGTCTGCCCAAATTACCCAAAAACTCGCCGATGACTACACTGCCCTGCGCAAAGAATTCGATGCCTTTAAGGCCGCTATTGAATCCGCCCCGATCAATCAGGCAGAGCCGCATACCGGCGCGAATACAACCCCTGCTTCCGAATTTTAAGAAAAGGTAAGCCATGCACCCGTATATCCAGCAATATATCAACGCCGTCGCCAAAGCCAACGGTACAACTGCCGAAGGCGTATCCCGCCATTTCAGTGTAACGCCCGCCGTTTCTCAAAAAATGCGCGAAGCCGTCCGCCTGGAGTCAACATTCCTGCAAAAAATCAACATCATCAGCAAAACCGAAATTGCCGGCTCAATCATTGGTTTATCAACAGGTCTGAATGCCTCGCGAACTGATACTAAAAACGGCGACGGTACCGTACGCCGTCATCCCAAGCCATATCACAACCTGACCGACCGCCAGTATTTGTGTAAAAAAGTAAATTTTGACACTCAAGTCAGCTACGACGATATGGACTCTTGGAGTAGTCAACCTGAATACGTCAAGTTGATCAATAACCAGCTCGTCAAATCCAAAGCTTTGAGCCTGATTGCCATCGGTTTCAACGGTACGTCTGCCGCCGCCACATCCGACTTTACGGCAAATCCTCTCTTGCAGGACGTACAAACCGGCTGGTTGCAGCATATGCGTACCAATGCAGCATCCAACGTCATGGGCAGCGCAACCAATGCCGTCGAAATCGGCGAAGGTAAATCCTATACCTCTCTCGACCACTTGGTTACGGACGTTGCCGAAAGCTTGATTGACGAAGAGTTCCACGACATGCCGGGCATGACCGTTATCTGCCATCAATCTTTGCTGTCTGAAAAATACTTTGCCGTTATCAAAGAAGCAGGCAACAAGGCAAGTGAGCTGCGTCCTGCCGACATCATCATGTCTGAAAAACGCTTGGGCGGTCTGCCGGTCGTAACTGCACCGTATTTCCCCAAAAATACGATTTTGGTTACTCCGCTGAAAAACCTGTCCATCTACTTCCACAAAGGCGGCCATCGCCGCAAGCTGGCGGACGAACCTGAATTCGACCGCATCGCCGACTACCAGTCAGAAAATATCTGCTATGTCGTCGAAGAGTACGGCGCAGCAGCTTTGGTCGAAAACATCAAAATCGTGAAGTAGAAAAAAAGGCCGTCTGAAATTTCAGACGGCCTGATGAAAGGGATCCAATGACTCCAGCCCAGGCACACAAACAACAGGTTTTAGCAGAGAAGGCAGCAAAAAACGGCGAAAACATCCATGTCGCCGAACCCTACCGCCGACTGTTGGCAAGCCTTAACACCGATCGCGCCTTCCTACACCAAATTAAATCCGTATCCGACAAAATCCAAGCCAAAAAAGGAATGGTAGAAAAATATCTTCCATGGCTGGAAGACGTCTATCTCTCCGGTTCGGCCGCTGAAACCGATCCAGTCTTCACTACCGCCCTGCTTTGGTTGATTGACATTGGCGAGCTTGACCAAGCCGTGCCATACATCCTATTTGCCATCGAGCATGACATGAAAGTCAAAGATGACTACCGCCGTGATCTGCCCGACCTCTTAATTGAAGAGCTGGCTGAACAGTATGGATACGGTGCTGACTTGAGTAAAGCCAACCATACTGATCTGCTCACACTCATCAGCACAGTCAACCCAGACACGGGTATGCATACCTTAAATCTGACAGACATCATCCGCGCCAAGTTCTACAAAGCCTCTGGAGAACGTGCGGAAGAAGCCGAAGACCTCGAAAGTGCGGCGAGTTACTACGAAAACGCACTGAAGTATTCTGAAAAAATCGGTGTCAAATCCCGCCTTGCAGCCATCAAAAAACAGCTTAAAGGCTGACCTAGCTCCCCTCGCCGGGCGCAAGCCTGCGGCAAGTCCTCCAGAAATATCATGGACGGCCTTAGCATGCAAAGCCTCTGCGCCTCCTTTCCAAAGCCCGCCTAAATATCGGGCAGGCTTCTTCCGTAAGGAAATGAATCATGACTATTGTTTTCGCCGACACCCCCGATCAAGGGCGGCAAGCATTAGACCAATCCGAAGTTCGCAGTATTCCTTTTTTCCCAATCATCGACCTTGCCAACTTTCGCGAAGTAATGAGGATTGAAGCGAACATTTCAAGCAGCCGTGTTTACCATGCCGTCCTCGAAGCCGTCGCACACGTCAACGGCCAGCTTAAGAAATACCGCATTGCCGCCGTACAGGTTGGCAGGGGCACTCTTGCCGAAACAGGCGATTCAGACGACGTCATTAATGGCGAATCGGTTAAAACCATCCATTACCGCCGCGCCGTCTATTGCTATGCCAAATCACTTCTGCTGGAAAAATACGCAGATACAGAACCATCGGGAAAAGCAGGCGAGCGTGCCGAAATGAAACAACATCAAGCCGAAGACTTCCGCCGTGAAGCACACTATGCCACCGCGGCAGTCATGGGCGAGCGCCGCTGCGATTCGGAATTAATTTGATGGAATACACGACCCGAGAAGGCGATACCGTCGCCAATATCGCTTGGAACCATTACGGGACGTCCGCAGGCTACACCGAACAAATCCTGACCGCCCCTGAAAATTACGGCTTATCGAAATATCCTGCCCTCCTACCTGCCGGTTTGACTATCCGACTGCCTCAAGCCAACCACGAAGAAGCACAACAAAAATCCACCCTGAATCTATGGGACTGAAAACGTCATGACCCAAGACAAAACTACCACTGCTGTCAACGCCGCCGTAATTATCATCGGCAGCTACCACGTCCACGCCTCCGTAGCCTTCGGTGCACTCATAGGCGCATCGCTGTTCGTATTAAGCCAAAAGGCAGAGCGACCGATTAATAAGGCATGGCTTTTTGCTGTGTCTTTCATCGGCGGCATTTTCGGTTACGACGGCGCAGAAGGCCTAATCAACTGGCTGCTGCCGGGTGAAACACTGACCATCAATAGCTTTACCGCCGCTGCCATTTTTTCTGCCGGACTGGTTTTAGGTTTACAGCGTGTCATGCGCCTGATTGAAAAAGGCCGTCTGAAAACCCTGGAAGAGGAAAAAGAATCATGAATACAGTCCAATCTGCTGCCGTCATTGCCCTGTCCCTGACCGCGGCCGTTCGTATCATCCTTTTTGACACCCGCGGGAAAACACATAAGCCGTTAAGTGCGGCAATCGCCTATTTATCTATCGTATGGTTTTGCAGTCTCGCCCTGGCCGCTGCCTTTTCCATTAAATCACTGACTATATGGTTGCTTATCTTCGGACTGGCCCTGCACACGGGCGCAGTGCTATGGAGTGGCGGCAATATCAGCAAAATCCACCCGAAGAAAACACGCCCAAGCACAGAAAATCAAGGTTTTTTGAACCGCGCGTCAAAAAAAATACCGCAAGAAAATATTTAAACACACGAATAAAAAAGGAAGAAAGCATGACTGAATTGCCCTGGATGGCAGAAGCCCGCCGACACGTCGGATTGAAAGAAATCGTCGGCGCGAAACATAACCCGATTATCCAATCTTGGCTCAAAGAAATGGGAAACTTTCCCAATGCGGCAAAAGCATGGTATGCGGACGATGAGACACCATGGTGCGGCCTGTTTGTCGGTTACTGCCTCGGTAAAAGCGGCCGCGGCGTTATCAAAGATTGGTATCGCGCCAAGGCATGGGCGGAGGCTGGTCTGACTAAGCTGGCTAAACCCGCCTATGGCTGTATCGCCGTGAAATCCCGCAAAGGTGGTGGCCATGTGTTTTTCGTCGGTGGCAAAAACGCTAAAGGGCAAATTATGGGATGGGGCGGTAATCAGGGTAATGCAGTATCTGTTGTGCCGTTTAACGGTGCAGACATTGATGGTTACTACTGGCCGTCTAAATTGGTTGATGGTAAGCCGGTTAAATCGGAACCATCCGCAGAGCGTTATAACCTACCCATCGTTACCGGCACTGCGGCAGCAGGCGTAAGCGAAGCCTGAAACGGAGGAATCATATGAAAACAGCTATTGTTGTTGCCGTATCTTATATCCTGACCGTCGCCGTCCTCGGATATAGCTTGATGCACATGCGTAAAAGCAATAAGGCACTGACACAAACAGTCGCCGCGCAGGAAGACGCCATCAAATCAAAAGACGCAACAATCAAGATTTATAAAGCCCGCGCCCAAAGCTTGCAGGCGCAGGTAGACCAAATGATGAAGGTGCAGGCTGAAAAAAACAGCCAAGTCGAAGCAGCACTGACTAAGCATCATGAATGGTCGTCTGAAAAACTGCCCGAAGATGTAGCCCAAACCATCAATAAAAAATAACAGCGGGGCGCATGATCGCGCCCTTTTAAACATCAAACTATGAAAGAAAAAAATGAAACGTCTCTCCGTTCTCATTGCCGCCGTTGCCCTTACTGCTTGCGCCCATAATCCGCCGGTATCCGTACAGGCTGCCGAGTCATGCCCGCCGGTGCCGAAATGTGAAGCCTACCCGCCTGAAGAGATTGCAACCAATGCGGACATGGTTCGCGCATTGATTGCCTATCGCTCGGCTTTTGAGCAGTGCCGCCTCTATCGGGACGCTTTGTCAGCCTGCCTAAAAGGAGACGAAGAAGGGAAAACAACACCATGACTGACATTATCGACCAAGCCTGCGACTTAGAGCAAAAAATGCGCGAATACTGGTTATTACGCCACAAAGAACAAGAATCCTCCGCGCCATCCGCCCAAGAGTGTGAAGAGTGCGGCGACGTCATCCCCGAAGCCCGCCGAGAAGCCGTGCCGGGGTGCCGTTTATGTATAGACTGCCAGCGCGAAGAAGAGCAACGGTGGAAATTCAAAAGATAAGAGGCCGTCTAAAATGGAAAAGCCCAAAAGCCTGCGTCTTGCTATCCAGGAAACACTGCTGGAATTTAAAGCTGCACCTGACCGTCTTCGTATGACGGTTTTGTCTGGACAGATTATTCCGAAACGCAATACATTGAGTTACGAAGCGAGGTACACGCTTAATATTTTTGTTCAGGAGTTCCATCGAGATCCAGCGTATCTCTTTTTGATCGTGAATAAGTGGCTGCAAGAAAATCAGCCGGATATTTTGTGCCCGAGCACAGACGCATCATCAAGAGCCTTTGTTTTCGAGGCAGAGCCGATAGAGTCGGATGTCTGGGATGTAATGATCGAATTAAAATTGACAGAAACAGTCATTGCCGGTTTGGATGAAAACGGCTTAGTCTCCTACAAAACAAAATCCGAGCCGCCGCGCCCCGTTTTTTAAACAGATAAAGGACGCATAATGCGTCCTTTACTTCAAGTGCAGGAGGAAATATGGAAGAACTGGAAGCACTCGTTGCACAAATTGAACATTTAGCGCTAAAGATTCAGCCGTCTGCCCGTGCCAAACTTATGCGTAATATCGCGACGGAGCTACGCCGCCGCAACCGAAACCGCATTAAAGCCAATATCGAGCCTGACGGAAATCCGATGGCAAAACGTCAAGGCGACCGTTTTGCTTTCCGACGCCTACGGGATGGAGAGGAACTACACCGCCGCCCGTTTCGTTTTTTTGGAGAGAAATACGGAGATAGCTACACCGGCCGTATTGCATATAGTCGCACAGAAAACGGGAATGAATTAGTACGGTTCGAGGGCGAACGCAGGCTTTTGGGATTTCGGCGCGAATATTTGTACCTGAAAACGCCGACAATATCCCGTATGGTAATGTTCCGCCATATCGGTGCCGCCCGCTGGCTGCGTCAAAAAGCAGATGAAAACCATGCAAAAATCGGATGGTTCGGCGGTAAAGCCGCGCAAATTGCAACAGAACACGAAGACGGTAGCACGGCAAAAAACCTGCCATCCCGCCTGCTATTGGGCTTACCGAAAGAAGACTTGGAGTACATTACAGACCAAATACTAAACGCCATAAAAATGGAGTAAAAAAGGCCGTCTGATTTATTTCGGACGGCTTTATTATTATATTTTACAAGTAGCGCATAAATCAGCATAAAAATGTCAAATCTTGCATAAAAACGCATAAAAAACCAGTGTTCGAAAATCGCCGAAAAACCTATGAAATATAAGGATTGCAGTAGGAGCCGCCGCTGCATAAAAAAACGCACCCCCACAGAGTCCCCGCGGAGGGAGGGGGAGCGCGCGCTACCTGCTGTCAGTGTAGAACAGAGAGACCTTCCTAAATTCAGTAAGGCTGGTTTAATCCTTATCGTGGGAAATAAGATTTTATGTGTTACCTTATATGTTACTTATACTTTTCAAAAAAATAATCATCAATAAATCATATAGGTATGATTAAATTTTAATCCCTTCCTCTCTGCCATAGATACTAAAGACACTAGCTAACGGTGTCTTTTTTCATATCTGCCCTTCTTAAAAATATTACATCACACTTTTATTTCCCTTACATTTATTTCCCTTACATTCTAATCAGAAACCTCCGACGCATTCTTGTCTTATACTAAACCGTAATGATTAAAGGCCGTCTGAAAGTTTTCAGACGGCCTCTTTCTTAAAATCTACCAAATCCCAAACCATTGTTTATCAGACTGCTTTTTATTGCCGTTCTGCTGCTCGTGGTTTTGACGGCGAAATTGCCAAGGTGCTTGCGGATTGTCTTTTTTCCATAAGCCTTTACGCTTTTCCTTGGCTTGTTTTTGTGCTGCCGAATAGTCGGTGTAAGCGGTTTTACTTTGTTGTTTTTTGGCATAACTTTCATAATGCCATGCGGCGCCATCCCGTATTTGCATCAAATTCAAATCAATCGTGCCGACTGATACTTGGGCAACTTCGCGCTGGTAGCGGTCGGCTTCAAACACGCGGACTTTGGCTTTTTTATGCAATGCTGCATCAATCAGATTGTCTCGTGATTGCGTACCATAAGCCTGGTTGATTTCCGGCGCATCGATATATGCCATGCGGATTTTGTGTTTCCTGCCGTCGCTATCGATAATGTGCATGGTATCGCCATCATGGATTTTGATGATTTTTCCGTTGTATGTGTAGGATTGTCGCGATGACTTTTGTTTTTGTTCCGGTTTGGGTTTAGCTTCGGCTTTAGTGTCAGATGTGGCTTTGACGACATTTTCACCCAGCCATTCATTGACCTTTTCTAAACCGATATTGTCGCCTTGTGCCAATGTTGCAGCAACGCTTACCCCTGTACGAATCACCTCAGTATCACGTGAACTGTAACCAAGTGCGCCCAAAACGGATACAACAACAGGCAACCATTTTATAATTTTACTGATTTGCATATTTTGCCAAATTGAAGGCCGTCTGAAAGACCTAATGCACTTTCAGACGGCCTTTTAAGATTGATTAATCTTCATTAATCCTGACAAGGCAGGATGACTTTTGCGCCTTCTGCCGTACCCAAAACCAACACATCTGCGGCATCGCGGGCAAAAATACCGTTTTCGAGTACGCCAGTGATTTTATTGATTTCGTCTTCCATTTTCAGGGCTTGGTCGATATTGAGGCCGTGAACATCAACGATTTGGTTGCCATAGAAAGTAGTATAGCCGACACGCAACTCAGGCTGTCCGCCCATGGCAAGCAGTTTGCGCGACACCAGCGAACGGGCATTTTCAACCACTTCTACCGGCAATGGGAATTTACCCAAACGAGAAACATATTTGCTTTCATCGGCGATACAGACAAATTTATCGGATGCGCTGGCCACGATTTTTTCGTTCAAATGCGCACCGCCGCCGCCTTTAATCATTTGCAGCGTGTGGTTGACTTCGTCTGCGCCGTCAACATAAATCGCCAATCCCATCACTTCATTCAGTGAAACTTCTGGAATCTCGTATTTTGCCAAAAGCTCGCTGGATTTTTTAGAAGTAGACACGGCACCCTTAATTTTCTTACCGCTTTTACCCAAAGCTTCAATAAAAAAGTTGATGGTAGAGCCGGTACCGATACCGATGTATTCGTTTTCAGGAACAAATTCCACCGCTTTTTCGGCGGCAATGCGTTTAAGTTCGTCTTGAGTTGCCATGTTGTCAGTCTTTCAGTTTGAATAATAAAGTAATTTTAAGCTCTTAGGCTTTAATCAGCAATACTGCCGCTTGCGCTTCAATGGCTTCCATACGTCCCAGATAGCCAAGTTTTTCGTTGGTTTTGCCCTTGATATTCACGCAGTTTGCAGGCAAACCCAAATCTGCGGCGATATTAGCGCGCATTGCCGGAATATGCGGCGCAAGTTTTGGCTTTTGCGCAATCACGGTCGTATCGACATTAACCACCTTCCAACCCAATTTCTGCACGCTTTGATAAGCCTCACGCAACAGCACACGGCTGTCGGCATCTTTGAACTCGGCGGCAGTATCAGGAAAATGGCTGCCGATATCGCCCAAACCGGCCGCACCCAACAGGGCATCGGTAATCGCATGCAAGAGCGCATCGGCATCTGAATGACCCAGCAAGCCTTTTTCAAACGGAATGTTGACGCCGCCGAGTATCAAATCTCGCCCTTCGACCAACTGATGGACATCGTAGCCCTGTCCGATACGGATATTCATGTTTGTTTCCTTAAATAATGGGTTTTGATTGTTCAGACGGCCTTGAGCAACAATCTGACAATGTATTCGTCTTGCGGCAGCGTCAATTTTAAATTGCGCGTATCGCCCTGCACCAAGCGTGGCCGGATACCCAGTTTTTCAACCGCTGACGCTTCATCCGTAATCTCACTTAAATCATCAACCGATAAAGCACGGTGTAATAAGGCCGTCTGAAAAAGCTGCGGCGTTTGCGCCTGCCATAATCCTGCGCGCGCAACGGTTTCATCAATATGATGATTGCCGTCTGAGCGCTTGAGCGTATCGGCCACCGGTATGGCCAAAATACCGCCTTCATCATTCTCACCCGCCTCATCAAGCAAACGCGTTAACGCTTCGGCAGGCAGGCAACAGCGTGCAGCATCATGAACCAAAATATTGTCTTGCGCCTCGGCCAAACCTTGCTCCAATAAAACGGACACACCATTGCGTACCGTTTCGGCACGACTTGCGCCGCCTACTCGAAAAACGCGCACTTTCTCAGACAGGGCCGTCTGAAAAACCGAATCTTCCGGCAAAAGAATAACGGCAATTAAATCTATGCGGGAGTGTTGCTCAAAAATTTCTATGGTATGTTGCAATACGGTTTTACCATTTATTTCAACATATTGTTTTGGTTTTCCTGCACCAAATCGCGCTCCCACACCGGCAGCAGGAATCAAAGCGATATTGCGGCGTATCATGCTGACGCTCCGGCATTAGCCTCATCAGAAGTTTCGGCCTTGCGCCATACACACGCTTCGCCCAAATCGTCCAAATATTTTTCATGTGCCGCCAGCTCGTCCGCATTGGCTTTGATGACTTTCAACTGCGAGGTACGTTTGGTTTCCGCAATAACGGTTTGTTTGACTTCGCCCTCTTCTTCCGTCTCACCGCCCATCAGATCGAACTGCTGACGCGTCATGGCAAGATAGACTTCACCCAAAAGCTCGCAGTCGATTAGAGCGCCGTGCAAAACCCGTTTGCTGCGGTCAACGGAAAAGCGGTTACACAACGCATCCAAGCTTGCCTTTTGTCCCGGAAACATTTCACGTGCCATAGCCAGCGTGTCGGTCACTTTACAACCCAGTTCCTCAATAGAAGGCAAGCCCATGCGGCGAAATTCCATATTCAGGAAGCCGACGTCAAACTTGGCATTATGGATAATCAGCTCTGCACCACGTATAAAGTCAGCAATCTGTTTACCCACTTGGGCAAACGGCGGCGCATTCTTCGCTTCCAATACTTCAATCGTCAAACCATGCACCTTCGCCGCTTCCTCCGGCATATCGCGTTCGGGATGGATATATAAATGAAGGTTGGAGTCGGTCATTTGGCGGTTGATCATTTCCAAGCCGGCAAATTCGACCAGACGGTCACCGTTTTCAGGATAAAGACCCGTGGTCTCCGTATCGAGGATAATCTGACGTTGGCTCATGGTTGGTGGTTTCTGCAATTATCAAAACGCCCTGAATCATACTGAAGGCCGTCTGAAATGTATAGTCAACAAAACTTTAGCTGCTTTTTAAATGCCTTTTTACGGCTGGATTTTTTCAGACGGCCTTTATTCTTTTTTTATCTAATAGCCATCTATTTACGTCATTTTTGAGTAGAAAACCCAATTTCTACAAATTTTTTTAAATTTAATTTCTTTAATAATTAACATCTTACGTATAAATTAAATAATAGGAACAATTATCATTTGCAAATTTAAAAAATCGCCGTATAATACAACCCATCGAAACAAAACAACCGCACAACAGAATGAAAGGAGAAGAAAATGCCCGAAAGTATTTTTAAGCAAGTCTCCCTTGACATTCTGAGACTGCACCAACAAGCCATCCGCTCTTTAATCGCCACCAAATGTTGCGATGAGTGCGAAGTACACGACGCAGTATTCATTACTTTAGATGGCCGATATTATGTTTGGCTCCCTTGTATGGGCAAATCGCCCCAATCAGAAACCGGCATCCTGCTGATTGAAGATGAAGACGGCAATACACGCTTGAGCTGGGTTGCCGATACACGCGAAGTCAAGCAAAAAGACAGTCTGTACAACCGCGTTGTTTCCGCCCTGCAAAGAAAAATGCAGCGCACGAAGAACAAGTTTATCCAGTCGGCAAACGCCCGATTGCTTGAGCTAACGCCTCAGCAAGGCCGTCTGACGACAAACAGCAAAGATTTCTCGCTTTCACCACATGACTTGATGAAAGCACTTTATCCGGCAACACATCAAATAGGAGAATTTGCCCTGTAACAGTTTTTGGTAGTGGTTTGTGTTCCTTTTGCGCCCCTTAACATTTTAAAGGGGCGATTTTTTTGCCTCTACTTTTCAGACGGCCTAAACACCGGTTTTCCAGTACAATAAAGGCCGTCTGAACATTTCCTACTTTTCAACCAACCATGCAACTGCTCAAATACATCCAATCGCAAGGCCTCGGCAGCCGCAAGCAATGCCAATGGCTGATAGACAATGACTGCATTGCCATCAACGGCGAAATCCATAATCGTACCAAAAACGATATCGATCCGTCTCAAGTGCATACCCTGTCTGTTGATGGCGAAGAAATTGCCGCCGTACCCATGCCCTATTTCTACATTCTGCTTCATAAGCCTGCAGATTACGAGACTTCGCACAAACCCCAGCAATATCCAAGCATCTTCAGCCTGTTTCCCGACCACATGCGCAATATCGATATGCAGGCAGTCGGCCGCTTGGATGCAGACACAACCGGCATTATTCTGATTACCAACGACGGGCAATTTAACCACCGCGTTACCTCGCCCAAACACAAAGTTCCGAAGCTCTACCGCGTCACTTTGAAACATCCTGCCGACGATACCCTTTGCACTACGCTGAAAAACGGCGTCCTCCTACATGACGATAATGAAACCGTCGCCGCGGCCGAAGCAGTATTGGCCGACCCAACCACATTGATGATGACCATTACAGAGGGTAAATACCATCAGGTCAAACGCATGGTTGCAGCCGCAGGCAACCGTGTCGAGCAGCTCCATCGTGAGAAATTCGGCGACTGGAATGTCGATGATTTGGCCGCAGGAGAATGGAAATTTATCCAAATCTAAAAAAATTCCAAATTTTTTCGATAAATTTTTAAACAATATAGATTTTTTATATATTTAAAATCAAACATCTAAACCTTATTATTTTTATTTAACAGAATTTAACACTGTAAAGACTGAACTATTGTATAATTCGCCTGTCTGAGTAACACTTGCTTCGAAAGAAGTGAGTAAGTGAGTAAGACGTTTTCCCCGTAATGTGTTTGGCCATCTATACTTTCCCCTTAGTATAGATGGTTTTTTTTATCTAAAATTTGGTAACCAAACGAATGTACTTTCAGACGGTCTTTCTCATCTAAAGAAGCCATCATTACTCAACCTCATCTCCCACTCATTACCTTGCCATTCCTCCTTTTCTCTTTCTCGTCTCTTCCGCATCAATCTGTACCGTTCCAATTTCAGACAAATCGTTTTATAGAAAGAAAAACCATCGGCGACTATCCAAGCTAAGGTTACAGGATGTTATTAGACAACCTCAGAGAAATACCATCTTTGTTGCCGACATATTTGAAAGCACACCTTAGTGCTATCCAATCTCCTCACAACAACCCTTTCCCATATCCCACCTTTCAGACGGCCTTTATCGTTAGGGCTCTTTCAATCATTCGTATCGCTTCAGACAAATTCTCTGTTTGCAGGTTTCAATACCAAGCAAACCAGAGAAACCCACTAAAAATTCTTCATTACATGGTTTTTTTAACTAATTTTCTTTTCCGACTTTAGTCAAGATTCGTTAAATCTTTGCGGTAAAATGTTGTCTTTATTTTTATGCATCTGAGTATTTATGTCTTCCAATCAACCCCGTCAAACCTGGTCCAACCGTTTGACTTACATCCTTACCGTTGCCGGCGCGACTGTCGGCTTTGGTGCAACTTGGCGTTTCCCGTATTTGGTCGGTGAAAACGGCGGCGGCGCGTATGTGTTTCTGTTCTGTATCGCCATGCTGGTCATCGGTATTCCAATGATTTTGGTCGAAAACGTCATCGGTCGCCGTAAAGGCGTGAACGCGCTGGATGCGTTTGGCGGCACAATGAATGGCAAACCCGTTGCCAAAGTTTGGAAATTGGTCGGTTGGATGGGACTACTCGGCGCATTCGGCATCATGGCCTATTACATGGTGCTCGGCGGCTGGGTTATCAGCTACATCATCAATATCATCGGCGGTAATTTGGATATTTCCAGCCCTGTTTCCGGAGAAGTCACCAAAAGTTTCTTTACCGAACACATTGAAAACAGCCCTTGGGAAATTGCCTTTTACACCTTCCTATTTGTGGTCGTAAACCAATGGATCTTGGTCAAAGGCGTGATCGGCGGTATTGAAAAAGCGGCAAAATACCTGATGCCTTTGCTGTTTTTATTCCTGATTGCCATGGTCGTGCGCAACGTTACCCTACCGGGCGCAATGGAAGGCATTACCTTCTATCTGAAACCTGACTTCAGCAAAATTACCGCCGAACTGTTCGTCTTCGTTTTAGGACAAGTATTCTTCGCCTTGAGCTTGGGTTTCGGCGTGATGATTACGTTATCCAGCTATCTGGATAAAAACGAAAATCTGGTTCAGACGGCAGTGATTACCGCGATTACCAATACTTTGATTGCCGTGTTGGCCGGCTTTATGATTTTCCCATCCCTCTTCAGCTTTGGCGTTGCCCCTAACTCCGGCCCGACGCTGGTGTTCCAAAGCCTGCCGATCGTGTTCTCCAATATGTGGGCAGGCCCTGTATTTGCAGTGATTTTCTTCTCACTGCTTCTGATTGCCGCGCTGACCACTTCTCTGACCATTTATGAAGTGTTGATTACGACCATTCAGGAGAAAACCAAAATCCGCCGCGCAGCGGCTATTACCATCGTACTGACAGGTATTTTTATCTTCGGCAATATCCCTTCCATCTTGAGCTACGGCCCATGGAAAGATATTTCCGTGTTTGGTAAAAATATTTTTGATGCCTTTGACTACATCAGCGGCAACATCTTGTTTATGCTGACCGCGCTCGGCTCCGCGCTGTTTGTCGGTTTCGTGATGAAGGACGAAGCGAAGGATGAATTACTTTATAAAGGCAACCATACGACGGTCAATATTTGGTTTGCCTATGTGAAATATCTCGTTCCATTGGTCATTCTGCTGATTTTCATCAGCAACCTGTTCTGATAAGCAAACATATAAAAAGGCCGTCTGAAATGTTCAGACGGCCTTTGTTTTGACTATGCTTTATTCAGCCCAGTTTTTCTTCTTACTGGTTTTACCGATACCTGGATTGAAGCTGTTGGTCGGGTCAAGTTTTTTATAGAACTGTTTCAGCTCGAGCTTGGCTTCATACAGATGACCGACATTGTGTTCGGCAGGATATTGCGCGCCACGTTGGTCAAGCAAGTGGAGCATTTCATGTTCCAAGGCCATGCAGTCGTTGCCTTTTTTAATGATGTAGTCCTGATGGAACACATGACACATAAAATGTCCGTAATACAATTTATGGATGATTTTATTGTCAATTTCCGGCGGCAGTGTTTCAAACCAATCACGATCATCACGGCGCAAGGCGATATCGAGTGCAACCAAATCCTCTACTTCATCATCATGTACAGAACGGTAACGGATCGCGGCAGAAGCCACAGCAAAGCGATGCAGCATGGCCGCCTGCGTTTCTTCGGCATTACATTCGAAGAATGCCCCGCCATGGGTTGCAAAATATTCCTTCAAGAAAGCACGCGCCTCTTCTACGCCCTCGCCACCCATTTTTAAAATCAGGTGATGTTCATATTTATCCCGATAGTTGCGCATAGACTTCGGCAAGTGATCGGGCAAAATCTTACTGATCAGTTGCATGAATTTATCAGAGAAGTGTTTTGGTAAGAAACTTATCTTTTTGCTGAATCTATCCACACGGGCTTTCAGATCAAACAGTTTCGGAAGTTGGTGGGTACCGAACGTCTTGATGATATAAAAAGTATCTTTACCATAAACGGCAGCAATATCAAAAGCATGACGATGGATATACTCACCGGAAATAGGCAGGTTTTTAAACTCGCTCAAAGCGGCACGACGAATATCGGTCAGCTCATTAATATCATTGGTGCCGATATAGAAGACGGCAGTCTGTTTTTCTTGCGGGAACGTATCCAAGCGTACGGCAAACACCATCAGCTTGCCCGCGCAACCTGATGCTTCGTAGTGACGCGCAGGGTCGGCATTAAAACGGGCGGCAGTCGGTTCATTCACTTGGCGGACATGATCGCAGTACGCATGGTCATGCCCTTTGCCGGCATCTTGCGCAATGTCTTTTCGCTGATAATGGAAACCTTGCAAGTTGGTCAAAATTTCTTCAGGGGTTTCGCCCAAATCAATGCCCAAATGGTTGACCAGCTCCAGTTTGCCCTCTTCGTTGATTTGCGCAAACAGGGCCATTTCCGTATAAGCCGGGCCACGCTGTACCAGTGCGCCACCCGAGTTATTACATACGCCACCCAATACAGATGCGCCGATACAGGACGAACCGATCACTGAGTGCGGCTCACGGCCTAAAGGTTTCAGCAGCAGCTCCAATTGATTCAAGGTAGAACCGGGCAGGCAGACAACCTGTTCGTTATTGTTGATCGGCTGAATGATGTTCAGACGCATGGTATTCACAATCACGATATCGCGGTCGTAATCATTGCCGTCAGGAGTCGAGCCGCCAGTCAAACCGGTATTGGCGGCCTGCGTAATCACGATAACATCAGCCTCAACACACGCCTGCAAGATTTGCCACATTTCCAAAACCGTACCCGGACGGACAACAGCTAGCGCCTTGCCCTCGCCAAAACGGTAGCCTTGACGGTATTGTTCAGTTTTTGCCGGGTCTGTGATGATATATTTTTCGCCGACGGTTTGCGTCAGCCGACTGATTAATTGTGTAGCATTCATTGCATACTCCTTGAGAAATGAATATATTTATTAAATTACAAATATTGTAGTAATCCCTTTTATCAAAGTAAAGGCAAACTCATTTTTAAATTCATCATTCAAATAAACAAAAGGCCGTCTGAAATTTTCAGACGGCCTTTTGTTTCAAGCTTGCACAATCAAATTATTCAGCTGCTTTCTCTTCGCGAGCAGGAGCTTCTAGCAAAGCTTTGATAGACAGGCGTACTCGGCCGCGATCGTCTACTTCCAATGCTTTCACGTTCACAACCTGACCTACTTGCAGGTAGTCGCTGACATTGCGTACGCGCTCGTGGGCGATTTGGCTGATGTGTACCAAACCGTCTTTGCCCGGCATCACGCTGACAATCGCACCAACGTTGTTGTCGAGGATTTTAACCACAGTACCTTCGTACACTTTGCCCACTTCCACTTCGGCAGTGATTTCTTCGATACGTTTTTTCGCTGCATCGCCTGCTTCTTGAGTAGTCGCAGCGATAGTGATGGTACCGTCTTCAGCGATGTTGATTTCAGTACCGGTTTCAGCAGTAATCGAACGAATAGTTTCACCGCCTTTACCAATCACATCACGGATTTTGTCTTGGTTGATTTTCATGGTGAACAAGCGTGGCGCGTGTGCAGACAGTTCTTGCGGGCCTGCAACAGCGGCTTTCATCTGATCCAAGATGTGCAAACGTGCTTCTTTGGCTTGAGCCAAAGCGATTTGCATGATTTCTTTGGTAATACCTTGGATTTTGATGTCCATTTGCAGTGCGGTCACACCTTCGGTTGTACCGGCTACTTTAAAGTCCATATCGCCCAAGTGGTCTTCGTCACCCAAGATGTCGGTCAGGACGGCAAATTTGTTGTTGTCCAAAATCAGACCCATGGCGATACCGGCAACGTGTGCTTTCAAAGGCACACCGGCAGACAACAGGCTCAGGCAGCCGCCGCAGACGGAAGCCATAGAGGAAGAGCCATTGGATTCGGTAATTTCAGAAACCACGCGCATGGTGTAGCTGAAATCTTCAGGTTCCGGCAATACGGCCAACAATGCACGTTTAGCCAAGCGGCCGTGACCGATTTCACGACGTTTTGGCGCACCTACGCGACCCACTTCACCGGTAGAGTATGGTGGAAAGTTGTAGTGCAGCATGAAGCGGTCGGTGTATTCGCCGGACAGTGCATCAATGATCTGCTCGTCGCGTGAAGTGCCCAAAGTTGCAACCGCCAAAGCTTGGGTTTCGCCACGGGTAAACAGTGCAGAACCGTGAGTGCGCGGCAATACGCCGGTTTGAATGTTCAACGGACGAACAGTGCGGGTGTCGCGACCGTCGATACGCGGTTGGCCGTCCAAAATTTGGCTGCGGACAACATCGGCTTCCAAGTGTTTGAAAATGCCTTTGATTTCGTTGGCTGCCAAAGTGTCGGTTTCTTCGGTAATCAACGCTTCTTTTACAGCATTCCAAGCTTCGTCCAATTTGGCAGAACGCGCTTGTTTTTGACGGATTTTGAACGCTTCTTTAATGGTTTCGCCGGCAATTTCGCGTACTTTTGCAACCAATTCTTCATTGGTTTCAGGTGCTTTCCAATCCCAAACTTCCGGATTAACTTCGTCGGCAAACTCATTGATGGCATTAATGGCCACTTGCATTTGATCATGACCGTAAACAACCGCACCCAGCATCACTTCTTCAGACAAGATGTCGGCTTCGGATTCCACCATCAACACGGCTTTAGAAGTACCGGCAACAACCAAGTCCAATTGTGATTTAGCCAATTCGGCTTTAGTCGGATTCAAAACGTACACGCCGTTTACATAACCTACGCGTGCCGCGCCAATCGGACCGGCAAACGGTACGCCGCTCAACACCAGCGCGGCAGATGCACCCAACATTGCAGGAATGTCAGAATCAATTTCAGGGTCAACAGACACCACCATCGCTACGATTTGGATGTCGTGATAGAAACCTTCAGGGAACAAAGGACGAATCGGACGGTCGATCAGACGGCTGGTCAGGATTTCTTTTTCGCTTTGTTTGCCTTCGCGTTTGAAGAAACCGCCGGGGATTTTCCCTGCTGCGTAAGTACGCTCAAGGTAATCGACAGTCAGAGGAAAGAAGTCTTGGCCTTCTTTCACTTCTTTGTTGGTAGTCACAGCAACCAAAACAACGGTGTCGCCCATGGATACTTTAACGGCAGCAGCGGCTTGGCGGGCGATTTCGCCGGTTTCCAAAGTAACGGTTTGATTACCGTATTGGAAGGTCTTAACGTGTTTATTGAACATTATTGTTCCTTTCAAAATACCGCACTGCTAAAACACTAATAATGCACACTAAAATCCGAATGTGCATAGTTAGGGTTTCAGACCGTGCGGCAGGTTATAAACAAGCTTTCAGACGGCCTTTAAGGCGCTGAAAACAACTCTCGATTATAAAGGCAACCATCCTTAAAATCCAGTATTTATACAATAAAAAGGCCGTCTGAAACATATCCTTTTCAGACGGCCTTCAAACTTAAAAATCAATCCTGAGTCAGCAAAGTCAATGCTTCCTGATATTTTTCGACTGTTTTTTGAATCACATCGGCAGGCACTTTAGGCGCAGGCGCTTTTTTATTCCAACCGCTTTGCTCCAGCCAGTCGCGGACAAATTGTTTGTCAAAAGACGGCGGATTGGTGCCGACTTTGTATTGGTCTGCAGGCCAAAAACGACTGGAGTCAGGCGTTAATACTTCGTCCATCAAAGTCAGCGTACCTTCTTCATCCAAACCAAATTCAAACTTGGTATCGCAAATGATAATACCGCGAGATTTCGCATATTCGGCCGCTTCTGTATAAAGCTGAATCGCTTTGGCGCGCACCTCCGCCGCCAATTCTTTTCCGATAATGCGTTCGCATTCTTCAAAGCTGATGTTTTCATCATGATCGCCAACTGCGGCTTTGGTCGATGGCGTAAAAATCACTTCGGGCAACTGTTGCGCTTCCTGCATACCTTCGGGCAGTTGAATACCGCAAACAGAGCCTGTCTTTTGATAATCTTTCCAACCGCTGCCTGCCAGATAACCGCGCACAATAGCCTCCACTTTCACCGGAGTGAGTTTTTTAGCCACGACGGCGCGTTTCTCTAAAACTTTAGCTTCGTTTTCAGGCAAAACATCGTAAACCGTATGGCCGGTAAAATGGTTAGGCATGATATGAGCCAGTTTTTTAAACCAAAAATTGGAAATCTGCGTCAGAATCTCCCCTTTACCCGGAATCGGGTCATCCAAAATCACATCGAATGCAGACAGACGGTCGGAAGCAACCATCAGCATACGTTTATCGTCAATTTCGTACAAATCGCGGACTTTGCCGGAGTAGATTTTTTTCAAGCTGATTTCAGACATTTCAGGTATCTCTTTAGTAGACAGAAGAATGCGGTATTTTAGCCCAATTTGGAATTTTTCGTCAGATTGTTTACAAAATAAAGGCCGTCTGAAACCTTATATTTTGGTTTCAGACGGCCTTATCCGTTGATTTCAGAGAAAAACCCTGAAAATCACCATCCTATCAGATTACAGAAACTTGAGTCTGATCTTGGATGTGGTTTACAGCAGACAGAGAGTAGTAGTCGCCGTGGCCAGTTACTTGGTAAGTGCTACCGTCAGCAAACTTGAAGTTTTCAACTTTGTGATTGTTACCAGTGAACCAGTCGTCGATGGTGATGCTGTCGTTAGTACCGACAGAAACAGTCAGATTAGCACCTGATTTGCTCAGCAATACGTCAGAAGCTGCAACGCCTTTACCGAACAACAGGGTGTCATTACCGCTTTCTTCACGGATAGTATCATGACCGTAACCTTTGTCGAAGAAGTAAGTGTCGTTACCGGTACCACCGATCAGGATGTCGTTGCCGACACCACCGTCGAGGTAGTCGTTACCGTCTTTGCCAACCAGGCAGTCGTCGCCGGCCAAACCGTACAGATGGTTGTTGCCGCCGTTACCTTCGATGTTGTTGTTCAAAGAGTTACCGGTACCGTTCAGGTTTTGCATACCTTGCAAGAACAGGTTTTCAACGTGATCGGTCAAGGTGTAGTCAATAACGGTACGAACAGTATCGATACCGGCTTGTGCATTGCCGTACTCGATAACTTGGTCGTTGGCATTGTCAACGAAATAAACATCGTTACCGTCGCCACCGCGCATGATGTCAGCACCTGAACCACCGTTCAGGTAGTCGTTACCGGCACCACCTTGCAGGTAGTCTTTACCTTCTTCACCGTACAGAGAGTCACCGTCGGCATCACCGTAAATGGTGTCATTACCAGCACCGGCGTAGATTACGTCTGTGCCGTTACCACCGTAGATGATGTCTTCGCAAGCAGTACCATAAATGGTATCTTTAGCATCAGTACCGCGGATAACGTTGCCGTCTTTGCAGTCTTCAGCTCGGATGACATTACCTGGGTTTTTGTCTTCGTGACCGTATGAGTTGTTTTGGTTATGGTCGTCAACACAGTCTTTGCAGTCTGGCTCAGGTTTCGGTTCTGGTTTAGGCTCTGGCTTAGGCTCAGGTTTTGGTTCTGGTTTAGGCTCAGGTTTTGGTTCTGGCTTAGGCTCAGGTTTTGGTTCTGGCTTAGGCTCAGGTTTTGGTTGAGGTTTTGGTTCTGGTTGCGGTTCTGGTTGTGGCTCAGGTTTAGGCTCAGGTTTAGGTTGAGGTTTAGGCTGAGGTCGTGGTTTTGGTTGTGGTGGTGTCGGTTTGATTGGATCACAGTTGTAAGGTGGGCAAACCGGAACACATTTGTAAACGGTGGTTTTTGCTGGTGGGCAGAAAGCCGCAATAGCAGAAACCAAACCAGTTACCGCATTAACTACTGACACGCCGACGCTGGCAATGCTAGCGATGCTGCCGATAGAAACAGAAGATTTTGCTGCAGGAGCGCAGTAGTAAGATGAGAAGGAAGCCTTAGGCGCAGGAGCGCAGTAAGAACTAACCAGGGGTCTAGCATAATACCCCCCGTAACAGTATGCCATAATAATTACTCCCAAAATAGTTAATAAAGATATTGAGCTGACGGAACGAGCAAATTCCGCCCTTGCTCAATTATTATTTTAGTAATATTTTGCAAAATATTTACTCAAAAATATCAAACGGTAGAATTTGCCGATAAAAGGACGGAGTTTCGCCTGTTTTTAAATTCCATTATCCTAGCAACAATAAAAACATTAACATTGATTCACATTCTCTCAAACAGCATAGATCCTTTATCTATCTTATTAAAAGCTGAACTTTAACTCTAGTTATAGTAAACAAACATAATACCAATAAATGGTTATTATTATGGATAGATAATATCGATAATTTGCCCAAATACAGCCGCCTCTGCATTTTGTTCTACGCCAATAATGTGAATTTGTCGTATTTACACTATAATGACACGAATACCTATTTAACAGCTATCAGAGGAGATACTCAACCATGCGTACTTTATTGACCGGAGCCAAAGGTCAGCTTGCCCGTTGTCTGCGCGACCGCCTGCCCGAAGATTGGGAACTGATTGCTACCGACTCTACTTCGCTAGACATTACCGATACCGAAGCCGTGCATCATATGATTAAAAACTTCCAACCAGATGCCATCGTTAATGCCGCAGCTTACACTGCCGTCGATAAAGCAGAAGAAAACGCAGAGGCTGCTTTTGCCGTCAACGCAACTGCTGTTCACAACCTGGCCGCAGCCGCCCGCGCCGCACACGCCCGCTTTATCCATATTTCCACTGATTATGTATTCGACGGCGAAGGCAAACGCCCTTACCGCGAAACCGACTATACCAATCCGCGCAGCACTTACGGTCAATCCAAAGTAGCAGGCGAACTTTTGGCTTTAGCCGCGCATCCGGAAAGTACAATCGTCCGTACTTCATGGCTGTTTAGCGAATACGGCAGCAATTTCGTCAAGACCATGCTGCGCCTTGCTAAAGAACGTGACTCCCTCTCCATTGTTCACGACCAAACCGGTTGTCCGACTTATGCAGGCGACTTGGCTCATGCCATCATCAGTTTATTGCAACAGCCCACTTCCCCACGCGGCATCTTCCATTACTGTGGCAACAAATCGGCAACATGGTACGAATTTACCAAAGCCATCTTTCAGACGGCCCACCAATTAGACGACAGCTTCCGCATTCCGGAACTGAACGCAATTACCACTGATCAATACCCCCTGCCCACTCCGCGTCCGGCATACAGCATTATGGATTGCTCACGTCTAGAGACCGAATTCTGTATCAAACCGTCCGACTGGCAAAAAGCCCTGCGCGAAATTCTCCGCAAAATCGACTGATAAGCTGATCCATCTATATCAAAAGCCGTCTGAAAACATATTTTCAGACGGCCTCTTTGTTTCTTTTATATCAAATGCTTTATCTATCCAGTCTGTCATTTGAAAAGTGCTACAATAGCCGTTTATTTTATTTTTCAGACGGCCTGACAATATGTGCAATCATCATCCCAAACATTCACACGATAATGACACCATCCGCATCCGCGGCGCGCGTACACATAATTTGAAAAATGTCGATTTAGACATTCCGCGCCACAAGCTCGTGGTGGTAACAGGATTGTCAGGCAGCGGTAAATCATCGCTGGCGTTTGATACTTTGTATGCCGAAGGGCAACGCCGTTATGTTGAGAGCCTTTCCGCCTATGCCCGTCAGTTTTTACAGATGATGGACAAACCCGATGTCGATTTAATTGAAGGCTTATCGCCCGCGATTTCCATCGAGCAAAAATCCACCAGTCACAATCCGCGCTCCACCGTCGGCACGGTAACAGAAATCCACGATTACCTGCGTCTTTTGTATGCACGCGTCGGCACGCCGTATTGCCCCGAACACAATCTGCCGCTATCCAGTCAAACCGTATCACAGATGGTCGATGCCGTATTGAAACTGCCGGAAGACACGCGCGTGATGATTTTGGCGCCGGCAGTGCGCGAGCGTAAGGGCGAGTTTGTCGATTTCTTTGCCGACTTGCAGGCGCAGGGTTTTGCGCGTGTACGCGTGGACGGCGAAGTCTATCAGCTTGACGAAGTACCGAAGCTGGAAAAAAACATCAAGCACAACATTGACGTCGTCATCGACCGCGTGAAAGTGAAGGCGGACATCAAGCAGCGGCTGGCGGAAAGTTTTGAAACCGCATTGCGCCACGGCAACGAACGCGCACTGGCGATGGAAATGGACAGCGGCGAAGAGCATTGGTTCTCCGCGCGTTTTGCCTGCCCCGTGTGTTCGTACAGCCTGCCCGAATTAGAGCCGCGCCTGTTTTCCTTCAACAACCCGATGGGGTCCTGCCCGACTTGCGACGGTTTGGGCAACACTAACTTCTTCGATCCCGAAAAAGTGGTTGCCCATCCCGAATTATCCTTAGCCGCAGGCGCGATTGACGGCTGGGATAAGCGCAACCAATTCTATTTCCAAATGATTCAGTCGTTAGCACGCCATTATGAGTTTGATGCGGATGCAGCATGGGAAACACTGCCTGAAAAAGTCAAAAAAGTTGTCTTGCACGGTTCGGGCAAAGAAGTCATCGACTTCACCTACCTGTCCGAACGCGGCACCACCTTCAACCGCAGTCATGCCTTTGAAGGCATCATCCCCAATCTCGAACGCCGCTACCGCGAAACCGACAGCGAAACCGTGCGCGAAAAACTGCGCGAATACCAAAACCACCGCGCCTGCCCAAGCTGCGGCGGAGCACGTTTGCGTAAAGAAGCGCGATACGTTTACGTCAGTGGCGAGCCGTTGCACGAAATCTCCGCCTGGCCGCTGACCAAAACCCACCAATTTTTTGAAACGCTGGATTTGGACGGCAACAAAAAACAAATCGCCGAAAAAATCCTTAAAGAAATCACCGAACGCCTCGGCTTCCTGATTAACGTCGGGCTGGATTACCTGAATTTAAGCCGCTCCGCCGAAACCCTTTCCGGCGGCGAAGCCCAGCGCATCCGCCTCGCCAGCCAAATCGGCAGTGGTCTGACTGGCGTAATGTATGTGTTGGACGAACCCTCCATCGGCCTGCACCAGCGCGATAACGACCGCCTGCTCGCCACCCTCAAACGCCTGCGCGATTTGGGCAACAGCGTGATTGTGGTCGAACACGACGAAGACGCTATCCGCGAAGCCGATTTCGTCGTCGATATGGGCCCCGGCGCAGGCGAACATGGCGGCAACGTACTGATTGCCGACACCCCCGAAAACGTCGCCAAATGCGAAAACTCCGTTACCGGACAATACCTCAGCGGCAAAAGATCCATTGCCGTGCCGTCAGAACGCACGCCCGTCAATCCCGACCGAATGCTCGTCCTCAAAGGCGCGCGTGGCAACAACCTTAAAAACGTTACCCTCGAATTGCCGCTCGGTTTGATTACCTGCATCACCGGCGTATCCGGCAGCGGCAAATCCACCCTGATTAACGACACCCTCGCCAAAATCACCGCCCGCGAACTCAACCGCGCCCAAGAAGAACCCGCCCCATACGACGACATCCAAGGCCTCGAACACCTCGACAAAGTCATCAACGTCGACCAATCCCCCATCGGCCGCACCCCGCGCTCCAACCCCGCCACCTACACCGGCCTGTTCACCCCCATTCGCGAACTCTTCGCCGGCGTGCCCCTCTCGCGCGAACGCGGCTACAGCGTCGGCAGATTTTCCTTCAACGTCAAAGGCGGCCGCTGCGAAGCCTGCCAAGGCGACGGCGTGATTAAAGTCGAAATGCACTTCCTGCCCGACGTGTACGTCCCCTGCGAAGTCTGCCACGGCAAACGCTACAACCGTGAAACCCTCGAAATCCAATACAAAGGCAAAAACATCAGCCAAGTCCTCGACATGACCGTCGAAGAAGCCCGCGAATTTTTCGACGCCGTCCCCACCGTATCGCGCAAACTGCAAACCCTGATGGACGTAGGCCTAGGCTACATCCGCCTCGGCCAGTCCGCCACTACCCTCTCCGGCGGCGAAGCCCAACGCGTCAAACTTGCCCTCGAACTCTCCAAACGCGACACCGGCAGAACGCTCTACATCCTCGACGAACCCACCACCGGCCTGCACTTCGCCGACATCGCCCTGTTGCTGGAAGTCATCGGCCGTCTGAAAGGCAAAGGCAACTCGATAGTGATTATCGAGCATAATCTTGACGTTATAAAAACGGCTGATTATATTGTGGATTTAGGACCGGAAGGCGGTGATGGTGGAGGGAGAGTTATTGCGGAAGGTAGTCCAGAAGAAATAATATCTCAAACAGAGGTTAGTTATACCGCTAAATATCTAAAAACAATCTTAGAAAAATTTTAGGAAACTACAATGAATAAACAATCATCTATATTAAATCAATTTAAATTAAAAAATGTTCATGGATACAAAGACTTTCTGATCAATTTTCATGAGGATGTAACAGTTATTCTTGCTGAAAATGGGTTTGGTAAAACTACTATTCTAATGAGTTTATATTACTTTATCTCAGGTCAATTCTCAAAACTCTTACCACTTCCATTTACTGAACTTGAGTTACAATTCGAAGATGGTGAAATTATTAATTTTAATAAGCAGCAAGCATTAACTATTGAGCCTAAATTAAAAGATCGTTTAATCCGACGGAATTTAAGGTTTCCACCAGAAGATATTAATATATCGAAAAACATCGATAAATTAGCTGTTTTATATTTTTCAAAGCAATCCCAATTAATTAAAGAGGATGATTTCTTTAAATTTTTATACATGAATACCCCATGGAGTGATGATGAACTATATGAAAAATTAGCAAATATATTTGATCAAATGATACAAAATGAATATATCAGTAACATTCGAAAGAAGATTAGTGAGCGATTTACTGATATCGATATATTATTACTTACTACCTATCGACGGATTGAAGCAACCGAAGAAGATTTACAATTTAACAATACCTTAGATGATTTTGAATCCATTAATTATTTTAATAATATTCGTAAAAGAAGATTTATAGAAGATAATGACCAACTAATTAATTTTGGCTTGTCAGATGTGGAAAAGCAATTAAATATTCTTACTAACTCTATAAAAAAAGATTTATTACAATCATATCAATCTCTCAGCAACAATATTATTGATACATTATTAGATGATCGTCCTGAAATAGTTGAAATTACTGATGAGGATAAAAAAACTATCAAGCTTATGCTTGAAAGGCTAGGAAATTATACTGATGACAAAATAAAACAAATCTTAGATGCTATAGATAATAATAAACATAATAACCCTCTTATTTATCTATTTATCAAATTAATTGATAGTTATAAGAAATCTAAAGACCAAGAAAATGCAATTGAGAACTTTGTTAATCTAATAAATGACTATTTTAGAATGAGTGATTTTAATGATAAATTAATTAGATTTGATAAAACAAAACTAACTGTGGATGTATTCAATACTCACTTAGAAGAACCTATTCAATTAGGTTCTCTGAGTTCTGGTGAAAAACAAATTATCAGTATTTTTTCAAAATTAATTTTAAATTTAGATAAAAAATTTCTAATTCTTATTGATGAACCGGAGTTATCATTATCATTAGAATGGCAGCAAAGATTATTGCCTGATATGTTAAAGCAGAATTCCTGTAATCAAATTATTGCTATTACCCATTCTCCATTTATATTCGATAATGAGTTTGATGCTAATGCAACTACTATTGAAATTAAAATAAATGGCAAATAAATGGTATTTAAGATGAATAATAGAATTGATACAGTACGGAATAGTAGGACTAAGGCAGTTGCTTATTTTGCTAAATATTTGACAAAAAGAACATCTAAAAAAATTAGTTTTATATTTGAAGGGCAAGAGTGCCCCTCGTTCTACCTTCCATTTATAAAACAATACCACTTCACTGAGAATGATTTTTTTCATGCATTTGTAGAAGGGAGAGATAATGTAATATCTTTTCGTGAAATCCAACATAAAAATCCTACTACAAAAAATGACCATATTCTTTATTTTATAGATAAAGATTTTATAAAGCCAAGAATTAATGTAAAAAAATTAGACATATACATCACTGATAGATATTCTATAGAAAATTATTGTTGTGAATGGAATGTTATTAGTTCATTAATCCAACAAACCTTTGGCTTAAATTTATTATCTGAAGAAGATAATGACGTATTATTAGATATTAAAAAAATATTTACGGATTGTTTCGAAAACTATCTTACGCTTACACACAGGGTGCAAGAAATAATTTTTATTTGTCGCCATGAGAAAATTTCATGTACCTTATGTGATTTGAAAGAATTTATAGACTTTAAAAATAACTCACAATTTATTATATCAAAAAAAATTAATCAAGATATAGAAATATTCAATAAATTCAAAATATTGAATAACAACAATGAACATTATAGAATTAAAAATTCAAAATTTAGACAAAATTTTAGTAATTTAAACAAATATACTGAGTGGCGAGGAAAATATCATATACAATTCTTAACTAAATTCTTAGATTTCTTAGTCTTTGCTAGAGAACATGGGGTAACTCCATTTCAGAAAAGGAACAATACATCCACAATTATTCAAACAAAAAATATCATTTCTATTCTTAGTAATCATTGCAGCATTCCTTTATCATTAAAATTATTTCTTGAATCAAAATTTAATAATAAGCCGTAGCCTGCATACTCAACCCACTGCGTGCGTGGCTGCGCCACACACCCTACCTGCGAATCACACGGAACTTCAAAATATTAAAGTATCAAGCATTGTTGTTTAATTTAATTAAAATCATGAAGTTGAAAGAGTCAGCCTATCTAAACATACTAAAGGCCGTCTGAAATTTCAGACGGCCTTTACTTTTTTAAGTAATCCTTTTTTCAATGATTACGCCGCTTTACGGTGATAATGTCTGAGCGCATGTTCTTTGCGACGACCGCTACTGAATGCAGATACGCGTTTCAGGTAGCCGATGACGCGGGTGCCGTAGTCGATGTCGTGGCTGCCGCAGGCAGAGCAGGCATGCAGGGTGCGTTTGTCGATATGGCCGCATTCGTTGCAGATGGTGATGCGCACGTTCACGCAGAAGTAGTTGCAGCCGGTTTGTGCGGCGATGTCCAAGAGTGAGCGGTAGCCGGATTCGGGCAATGCTTCGTCAAGGTTCAGGTGCAGCGCGGAACCGCCGTCGAGCCAGTCCACCAGTTCTTTGCCGTGCAGCAGGAATTTATCGAGCGCGTTGATTTCTTCGTCTTCGACGACGTAGAAATAGGAGTTGTAGCATTCGCGGCTGACTTTGTAGCCGTCGGCTTTGTCCCATTTGGCGTTTTTCACGCCGAGGTTTTCGGCGGGGACAAACTCGGTGTTGAACTTCACACCGTAGTGCTTGCTGGCGGCTTGGTTGGCTTCGAATATGGTTTTCAGACGGCCTTGGACGAAGTTGATGTAATCGTCGTTATAGCCGACTTTGATGCCTTGCGATTTGGCTGCTTCCGCCATGCCGTTGATACCGATGGTGAGGAACTGTTTGTCCAAAGTGATGAAGCCTGCATCGTAAACGGGCAGCATTCCGGCGGCTTGGTATTCTTCCATCAGTTTGCGGTAGGCGTATTGGTATTTGTGGATTTTGGCCACTTCGGCGGCAAGGTCGCGCCCGTCTTGTTCCAACCGGTTCATGTTGATGGTGATGACGTTGATGGAACCGGTCGCCACGCCGCCTGCGCCGAGGGTATAGCTAAAAGTGCGGTCTTCAATGGCGTTGCGCAGACGGCAGCAGGAAGCCAACGAATCGGGGTTGTCGGAAAGATAAACGAAGAAGGAATTTCCTTCCGCCAATTCTTTCGCCATTTCGTCGGCGAACACGGTGTCTTTGCATTTGCCGCCATCGGTCAGCATCGCGGCGGTCACGACAGGGAAAGTCAAAACGGCTTTGGTGCGCTCCTGATTGAACCATTTGAGGAAGAAGTTTTGCAGCTTCGCCACGCTCGCCCACACCGGTTTGCTGAAATCGGGGAAGACGAAATCGCCGAACATCGCGTCGAAATAGTATTGATCGTAAACGGAAATATTCCAGAATACGCTCTGATAGCCTCGCGCGGCGGCGGGCTGGTTGATGCTGTACACCACCTGCTGCATGTGGTTGGCGATTTCTTTGCCGTGGGTTTCCAAATAATTGTCGCCGTAGTCTTTACGGGCGAAGTAGTCGAAATAAGTCAGAAATTCCACCGTCGCCACCGCGCCGGCAAACTGCGCGCTGATGGCAAACACAAGGTTGATAAACGAGCCGCAAAACGAAGCCAGATGCTGCGGCGCCTTAGATTCGCCGCCGAGTTTGCTTAAGCCGTCGAGCAGGAAAGGATACAGCGTAACCGACACACAGTAAGGCTTGAGGCTGGTTTCGTCATGCACATAAATCTCATGTGCCTCAATCTGCCGGATGTATTCGTCGGCGACGGATTGGTCGAAAATTTCGGCGATTTTGCGCGACACTTGGGCACGGTTAATCTGCACGAAAAAGTCTTTCATGATTTCCGCTTCCATCGTGGCGATGTTTTTTTGCGTTACGTTGGCATTGGCATCCATTTTCGAGCCGTCCGCCGCGTTTTGCGCGCTGATGTAGTCGCGCATGAATTGTAGTTTTCCGTTTAACTGTTCGGGATGCAGCCGAATCATGTTAATTCTCCTGTATGGTTTGGTTGATTTATCAAGTAATGACGGTCAGGCCGTCTGAAACATCGCTGTCAGCGAATACAATAAATTCAATTTAAATCAGTGCAATACAGCATTGAGCTAAATTGAAGCCACTGGAAAAACTTTGGGCGCGGGTTTGTCTTTGACAAACAAGCGGTTCAACACCTCGCCCGTACGCAAATCGATAAACTTCTGATTGGTGGTCGGGCTGTCCAAACCGCCCAGCTCCATCTGCCAACGGCCGGTTTTCAGATACGTCAGATAAGGCAGGATGCCGTCTGAAACCGTCTCCAGCTCCTCGCGATCCAAGCCAGTGTACAAACAGGCTTTCAAACCTTCCTGAGCAACAATAGCCAGCATTTTCTGTAAGGCTTTCGGTTGCCATTCCCCGCCCATAAACAACACGCAGCTAATTAGCCCGCGATAGCGTTTCAGACGGCCTTTTAAATAATCCTCGGTCAATTCCGTGCCAATACCCTCTTTCCATGTATCGGCACTGTGGCAACCTTTGCAACGCAACGGACAACCGGAAAACAGAAACGCCAGCGACACTTCACCCGGCACTTCCTGCCAGACAATTTGTTCAACTGTAAATTTCAAGCTACTCATTGCAATACTATAAAACACAATATATGGTGCAAATTAAAACACAAGACTACTAGATATGGTATTTTTATTTAACAATGTATTTTACCCATACAATAGATTTTTATTATTTATCTGATTGTCTATTACTATAAAATAGTAGTTTTAAGCCAATAAAAAGGCCGTCTGAACACGATTCAGACAGCCTGTAATTAAAAAAAGAAAAGCAAACTCCGTTATAACAAAGACAGTTTTAACAAATCAAAAAAGGCCGTCTGAAATCATCTTTCAGACAGCCTCAATTTCAGGTTTTAGCCCCGATTCGAGCCTTTAACCATATCCATCAAAAACAATCGGCAATCCAAGTTACCATTAAACAGCGGAATTTTACGCTTCGGAGAAAGGCGCATAAATTTCGGCATATCGCGATCGCCGGTAAACATCCCAGCCAGCCAGCCTGCGTAGTGCTGTTTCAACCATGTGCCCAGTTGCGGATAAAGAGCCTGTAAAGCCTGAATTTCGGCAAGGCGCACGCCATAAGGCGGATTGGAAATCATAATGCCGTGTTCGCCGTTTGGTCGAGCGTCTTGCGCATCTTGCACATCAAAACGGAGGAAATTATCCACTTCGGCGGCTTGAGCATTGGCCAATGCGGCGCGGATCATATAACGGTCGTTGTCGCTGCCGGAAATTGGCGCGGCTGCCGGTTTGATTTGTTTTTCAGCTTCACGGCGCAGGGCTTGCCATTTTTCTTTGTCGAAGTTTTGCAGTTTTTCAAAACCGAAACGGCGCATCAAACCCGGCGCACGGTGTGTCGCAATCCATGCAGCCTCAATGGCAATCGTACCGCTACCGCAAAACGGGTCTTGGAAAGGCTGCGTACCGTCATAGCCTGCCAAAAGCAGCAAACCTGCCGCCAAGTTTTCCCTCAATGGGGCTTCGCCGGTATCCTGACGATAGCCGCGTTTGAAGAGTGCTTCGCCGGAAGTATCGATAAAGATTTCCACATTGCGTTCATCGATAAAGGCATGGATGCGGATATCGGGGTTGATTTTACCCACGCTCGGACGCGCATCATAAATATCGCGGAAGGCATCGCAGACGGCATCTTTGATTTTCAAACCGACAAAATCCAAGCTTTTCACATTAGCGCGCTTGCCTTCGACTTTGACTTTAAAGGTCTGCTCCAGCTTAAACCAACCTGTCCAATGGAGATTTCGTGCCAATTTGTAGATATCGTGTTCATTGCGATAACCACCTTTGGTCAAGCGCAGCAAAACACGGCTGGCAACGCGCGAATACAGGTTGATGCGATACACCTGCTCCATCGTGCCTTTACATGCCACACCGCCGTCAACAGCGCGGATATCCTGACATACCATATTTTCGAGTTCCTGCGTCAAAGGCACTTCCAAACCGCGAGGACAAGTGATAAAAAGTGAATAAACCGTCATATAAAACCTTTCCGGGTAGAGCTATCCGAACCACTCGGATAACAAATAAAAACAATATTATAGCCGAAAAACCAAAGGCCGTCTGAAACTTCAGACGGCCTTTGAATAAAGCTTGCTTAGTGATCCAAACTGTCGGTTTCAACCTTAACCGCTTTATCGGTTTTATCTTCCGGCAAAACCAAGTTCAACAATACCGCCATAATACCGCCTGCGGAAATTGAGTTTTGGAACAATACCGGCAGGTTTTTGAACACTTCCGGCTCAAACGCCACGCCCAAACCCAAACCGACAGAAGTAGCCGCGATGACCGCTTCACGACGGCGAATACCGTGGCTAACCAAAATCCGCACACCGGCAATCGCAATCAGACCAAACATCAACACCATCGCACCACCCAAAACCGGACTCGGAATCGTGGTAAACGCGCGGCCGATGACAGGGAACAAGCCCAACAATACCAAAATCGCCGCAATATATTTGCCCACATGACGCGAAGCCACGCCTGTCATTTGAATCACGCCGTTATTTTGCGCAAAAGTGGTCAAAGGCAAAGAGCCCAACGCAGTCGCAATCACAGACACCAAACCATCTGCCAATACGCCGCCGCGCAGGCGTTTGGTGTATTCCTCACCCTCAATCGGCTGCTCGGAGACCATTGCAGTCGCCGTCAAGTCGCCCACTGCTTCAAATACGCTCAACAAGAAAATCGCACCGGCAACGATAAACGCGTGCCAATCAAATGCGAAACCATATTTAAACGGAACAGGCAGGGTAATCAGCGGCAAGTTTTGCAGGGCAGAAAAATCTACTTTGCCCAAAAACAGCGCAACAATATAACCGACAATCAAACCCACCGCGATGCCGCTCATACGCAGCAATGGATTTTTCAAGCAGTTGAAAACCAATACAATCAGCAACACCAGCGACGCCAGCCCCAAGTTTTCCATCGAGCCGAACGTACCGTCTGCTTTCGCACCGAAGCCGCCGCCGAAATCGGTAATACCGACATGCACCAAGCTCAGGCCAATCAGCATGACGACCACGCCGCTTACAGTCGGCGTAATCACTTTTTTCAAATAAGGCAAAAGCCAAGCGGAGAAGCACACCAAAAACGCGCCGACAAAGGACACGCCCAGAAGCGTTGAAATCATCGCATCTTCAGTCAAGCCGCCCTCTTTCATACCGGTACCGAGTGCAATCATCACGGTAACAAAAGAGAAGTTGACCGACTGAATCGACAACATACCCGAACCGACCGGCCCGAAACGGTTGACCTGCAAATAAGTACCGACACCGGAAGCCACCATCGCCATCGACACCAAATAAGCCGTCATTTCAACCGGCAGCTCCAATGCCCCACCGACAATCAGTGCCGGAGTAATCATCGGAACAAAAATCGCTAGAAGGTGCGTAACCGCACTCAACAACGCATTCCCAAACGGCGGCTTATCTTCCAAACCATAAACCAAATCAAGCGGTTCCGCTTGTTTTTCAGTCATTCCGGCCATGTTGAACCTTCTCTCAAGAATCGTTAAAAAATATTAAGATGCGTATTTTAACCAATTTGAAATGTATCAGCAAATTCAAAACCATCAGGCCGTCTGAAAGCTCCGCCCAATCGTTTTCAGACGGCCTCAAACCGCCTTAACACATTTTAATTCTTGACATCATTTTTCCATCTTAAAACAAACAAACCAATGATTTAAAAATGTATTATTCATTAAGATAATGACAAGTCACGATTAAACGGCCCGGCCTCATAGCGGATATGTTTCACACAAACAACAAAGTAAGCTACAATCCGATGAATAATCCACCCACACCATAAAATTAAAGGTTTCCGTATGTTAAAAGGCAGTCTGGTTGCCCTGATTACTCCGATGAATCAAGACGGCAGCATCAACTACGAACAACTTCATGACTTAATCGACTGGCACATTGAAAACGGCACCGACGGCATCGTCGCAGTCGGTACCACCGGCGAGTCAGCCACCCTGCCTGTCGAAGAACATTTGGCCGTTATTGAAGCCACTGTCAAACACGTCAACAAGCGCGTTCCCGTTATCGCCGGCACAGGCGCCAACAATACTGTCGAAGCCATCGCCCTTTCCAAAGCAGCCGAGCAAGCCGGTGCGGACTACACCTTATCTGTTGTTCCCTACTACAACAAACCTTCGCAAGAAGGCATTTACCAACATTTCAAAGCCATCGCCGAAGCCACTTCGATTCCGATGATTATTTATAATGTTCCCGGCCGTACCGTCGTGAGCATGAGCAACGACACTATTTTGCGTTTGGCCGAGATTCCGAATATCGTCGGTGTGAAAGAAGCCAGCGGCAATATCGGCAACAACATCGAATTGATCAACAGCGTTCCTGAAGGTTTTGCCGTGTTCTCCGGCGATGACCCTACCGGCCTGCCTTTCATGCTGTGTGGCGGTCATGGCGTGGTAACCGTCGCAGCCAACGTTGCACCGAAACTCTTTGCCGATATGTGTCGAGCCGCCCTTGAGGGCGATATTGCGACCGCCCGTCGTCTAAACGAGCAACTTATCCCAATTTATAACACCATGTTCTGCGAGCCCAGCCCGGCCGCGCCCAAATGGGGCCTGAGCTTATTGGGCAAATGCGAACCCCATGTTCGTCTGCCTTTGGTAGCACTGACCGAAGCCGGTCAAGCCAAAGTCCGAGCCGCTCTGGAAAAATCAGGACAAATCTGATCCGGAAATAAGGCCGTCTGAATTCCAAACACCCTTTTCAGACGGCCTCCCTGTTAAGAACTCCATCCACAGGAAAACAAGATGACCTATATCAAACCCATCGTAGTAGCCCTCGCCCTGATTAGCATGACTGCCTGTTCCGGCAGCAAAAAAGAACAACCCAAACTCGACTATCAAAGTCAATCACACCGCTTGGTCAAACTGGAAGTACCACCTGATTTGAACAACCCAGACCAAGGCAACCTCTATCAATTACCGGCAGGCAGCGGTGCCGTCCGCGCCAGCGACTTCAACAAACGCCGCACTCAAGCTGTACAACAACCTGCCAATGCAGAAGTCTTGAAATCCGTTAAAGGCGTACGCCTTGAGCGTGACGGCAACCAACGCTGGTTGGTTGTCGATGGCAAATCACCTCGCGAAATTTGGCCTTTGCTGAAAGTGTTCTGGCAAGAAAACGGTTTCGACATCAAATCTGAAGAACCTGCCATCGGCCAAATGGAAACCGAGTGGGCAGAAAACCGAGCCAAAATCCCTCAAGACAGCCTGCGCCGTCTGTTGGACAAAGTCGGCTTGGGCGGTATCTACTCTACCAGCGAACGCGACAAGTTCATCATCCGCATCGAACAAGGTAAAAACGGTTCGACCGACATCTTCTTCGCCCACAAAGGCATGAAAGAAGTTTATGCCGACCGTAAAAAAGACACTACGATGTGGCAACCGGGTGAAAACGACCCTAACCTCGAAGCCGCATTCCTCGCCCGCTTTATGCAATATTTGGGCGTTGACGGTCAGCAAGCCGAACAAGCCCTGACCCAAAGCGTTGCTGCCCGCAGCAATGCTTCTGAATTGGCGCGTGTGGACAACGGCACTCTGTTGCTGGCAGGCGATTACGGCCGCAACTGGCGCCGTACCGCCCTTGCGCTTGACCGCATCGGCCTGACTGTTATCGGTCAAAATGCCGAACGCCGCGCTTTCTTGGTTCAACAAGCGCCAACTGAAGGCGAAGCAGTTGCCAATAAAAAACCGGGCCTGTTCAAACGCGTATTTGGCAAAGGCAAAGCAGAAGCGCCAAAAACGTATCCTGAAATCATCGTGTATGTTGAGCCTATCAACAATGGCGCACGCCTCCATCTGTTGAACAAAGACGGCAGCCCATACAAAGGCAGCGATGCCTCCACATTGCTGAGCCGCCTGCACACAGAATTGCGTTAATCCGTTATTCGACTTAAGGCCGTCTGAAATATTCAGACGGCCTTTTTAACGAATCCGGCATGGTTTCAAATTCCCAATCTGACGTTATAATCAGAACATTTTTCCCCCTTACCCAAGCTGCCATGACCCGACAAAAAGCCTATCTGCTCCTGACCGCCCTGTTTACCCTGATGTTTATCGTACTGATTCTGTTGGGTGCTTATCTTCTGAGCATTCACAGCAAACAATTTGCCGTTGCCGCCTTTCTGTTTGCCTTTGCCGCCGTTTTTGCCCAAATCGGCAGCCTTGCCCTTTACATCCGCCACAAAGCACGCGCACAAATGGCTCGTATGCAGCAAACCGAAAACCATTAAGGAAAAACCATGTTTGAAAAAATCGTCCTTGCCAGTGGCAACGCAGGCAAACTCAAAGAATTTTCCCGCCTCTTTGCCGACTTAAACATCGAAGTCCTGCCGCAATCGCAGTTCAATACGCCCGAATGTCCCGAGCCGTACCATACCTTTATTGAAAATGCCCTGGCTAAAGCACGTCATGCCGCCCAATACAGCGGCTTACCGGCACTTGCCGACGACTCCGGCATCTGCACCAACGCCTTAAACGGCGCACCCGGTATTTTCTCCGCACGTTATGCAGGCGAAAACCCCAAATCCGATGCCGCAAACAACGCCAAACTCTCTGCCGATCTTGCCGATAAAGACGACAAAAGCTGCTACTACGTCTGCGTCCTTGTCCTCGTCCGCCACGAAAACGACCCGCAACCCATCATCGCAGAAGGCATCTGGCGCGGACAATGGCAGACCGAGGCAGCCGGTACAAACGGCTTCGGCTACGATCCACATTTCTATCTGGCCAAACATGGTTGCACCGCTGCCGAGCTTGATCCTGAAATCAAAAATGCCGAAAGCCACCGCGCCCAAGCATTGCGTGAACTATTAAGAAAAATCGAATCCTTATAAATCAATAATAGGCCGTCTGAAAACCTGAAACGTTTTTTTAGATGTTCTAAATCCAACAAATAATGAAAGAAATCCATGTCCCCTAAGCAAATCCTGATTGTCGCCATCCGCTTGGTCGTTTTAATCGGCATCGTACAAACACTTGGCGGCATTGCTACCATATTCGCACAGTCAGAAAGCATGTATGACAGCAAACAAATTCCGCCCGTACTGATGTTCTACGGCTTGTATTTAATTGCATGGCTGCTGCTATGGTGTTTCCCTGCCACCATTGCCAACCGCCTGTTGCCCGAACATCTGCAAACCGTACAGGAAGCCCCAAAACACCCTGCACCATGGCTGACGACCGGTATTGTATTAATAGGCATATATACTGTTTTCCAAGCTATCCCCGACCTAATTTACCAGTTCTCTCTCTCTATCTTTTTGTACAGTCTATTGCTATCGACACACATACATCCGTTTGGGCGGACCTCGGCGCACAAAACCAAGCCGGCATACTTGCCAACATCGCGCAGCTTTTTATCGGCATTTTCCTGCTATTCGGTGCACCCAAACTCTCATCTTGGATGCAAAAAAGACTTTAACTACATAAAAACCAAAGGCCGTCTGAAACCTTCAGACGGCCTACCTTACATTCATTCCCATGCCCAAGCCCTCACCTGAAGAATTGGCAGCCTTTGCAAAACACGTTGCTGCCTTCATCCCAACCACACCTGACGAACTTCTGCAACTCATTGACAGTCAAGAAACTGCTATCGTCTTTTTAGGCAAACCAAGCTGTTCATACTGTCGCCGTTTTGTTGCAAAACTGTCTACCGTTTCCTTAAACAAGCAGTTTACCATCCGCTTTACAGACAGCAGCAACAAAGCGGCTTTAAAAACTTTTCGTGAACAACACGGCATCAAAACTGTTCCCGCATTACTCAACATCTCACAAGGCAAAATAAAATTTGTCTGCAATTCCAAATTATCAGAAGAAGAAATTGAAGCTTTTTTGAGCGCTTAGACTGCGCAAATTTCCTACTGATTACTTTCCCGGCCGACATTTCAGTTAAAATAAGGCCCTAAAAATTTCAGACGGCCTCAAGCCTCAACACATATCATGACCCAAATCACCTTCCAACGCCCCGGCCAGCTAACCGCCCTACCTCCTTTATCACTCTATATCCATATTCCTTGGTGCATCAAAAAATGCCCGTATTGCGACTTCAATTCCCACAGCCTGAAAAACGGCCTGCCGGAAGAAGCCTATATCGATGCCCTATTAACCGACCTGCAGCTTGAGTTGCCGAATATTTGGGGCAGACCGGTGGAAACCATATTCTTCGGCGGCGGTACGCCCAGCCTGTTTCAAGCGGAATCGATTGACCGTTTGTTAAGCGGCGTGCGCTCACTGTTGCGCTTGCAACCCGAAGCGGAAATTACTTTGGAAGCGAACCCCGGCACATTTGAAATTGAGAAGTTTCAAGGATTTAAAGACGCAGGCATTACGCGTCTGTCTATCGGCGTACAAAGTTTTAACGACGATATGCTTGCTCGATTGGGACGCGTTCACAACGGCAAAGAAGCCCTGACAGCCATTGATACTGCCTTGAAATTATTTGAAAAAGTCAATATCGATTTGATGTATGCCCTGCCAAACCAAACGGTTCAGACGGCCTTAAACGATGTGCAAACCGCTATTGCAACAGGCGTATCGCATATCAGCGCATATCATCTGACCATGGAGCCGAACACACCTTTTGGTCATACGCCGCCAAAAGATTTGCCGCAAGATGAAGCAGCATTGGATATTGAAGATGCCGTACACGGCGCGCTGGAAGGCGCAGGCTTTGTCCACTACGAAACATCGGCTTTTGCAAAAGCTAATATGCAGTGCCGCCACAATTTGAACTACTGGCAGTTCGGCGATTATTTGGGCATCGGCGCGGGCGCACACGGCAAAATTTCCTATCCCGACCGCATCGAGCGAACTGTCCGCCGCCGTCATCCCAACGACTATCTTGCCACCATGCAGAGCAATCCGCATGAAGCAGTTGAACGCAAAACCGTTGCCGCCGAAGACCTTCCATTCGAATTCATGATGAACGCCCTGCGCCTGACCGACGGCGTACCTGCCGCAATGTTGCAGGAACGTACCGGCGTACCCACTGCAAAAATCATGGCACAAATCGAAACCGCCAGACAAAAAGACCTGCTTGAATCAGACCCGACCGTGTTCCGCCCGACCGAACAAGGCTGTTTGTTCTTAAACGATTTGTTACAGTGTTTTTTATAAGTGCGATTTTACAACAGCTGACACATTTTTAGATTTGCTTAATTTTCCACAAGAAAATACAATCAGAATAATTGTTGGGAATGAACAATCCCGGCGATTATCCACTACTCCTAATCCTACATTAAGGACAAAACAATGAAAAAAGTTCTGGTAACACTGATTGCTCTTTCCCTGCCTGCATTTGCATTGGCTGATGAAACCAAAGGTTTTTATGTTCAGGCTGATGCTGGTCATGCTACTGTAAAACTGGGTGGCGCATCAATTAAAGGCTTTAGCCCTCGTATTTCTGCAGGCTACGATTTCGGCGATTTCCGTGTTGCTGCCGACTATACGCATTATAAATCTGCAAAGATTAATGTACCTTCGGTATATGCTGAGGCTAAATATCACAGTGCCGGTGTATCTGCTATTTATGATTTTGACCTGCAAGCTCCTGTAAAACCTTATGTAGGTGTTCGCCTGGGTCTTAACCACTCTACTCATAAATATCAAACAGCCGAACAAACAGCTGAACGTAAGGATACTAAAATTGGCGTAGGTGCAATGGCTGGTGTAAGTTATGATGTAACTCAAAATGTAGCACTGGATGCAGGCTATCGCTATAACCACTGGAGCAAGATCAATAACGTTAAGCTCCATTCCCACGAAGTATCTGCCGGTGTACGCGTAAAATTCTAATATTTAAATACTTGGCATGAAGTAACGATTGCTTCATGCATCAAGTAACAAAAGGCCGTCTGAAACCTGTTTCTCAGGATTTTAGACGGCCTTTAAGTTGTTTAAATATGTCTAACTTTTTGCTGCTTTTACTTTTGCTGCAAACCACAGCGCCGCAGCCGTACCTGCCATATCGGCAATGCCGTCCGCGATCGAACCCTGGCGCGTAGTAGTCAGAAATGCCTGAGCCAGCTCGCTTCCTATTGCAAACAATAAAGCGGCAAACAGAATGCCTTTATGGGGAATATTCCTATTGTCTTGAATAAATATTTTTGCGCACAGCCATGCCTGTCCGAAAAACAGTCCGAAATGGCCAACTTTATCAAAATGGGGAAATGGTGGAGCGCTATTGCCGCCCTCTTTGAAAAGTAAGGCATAAATGGCGGCGGCAAACCAAATACAGGCAGCGACAGTAAATTTGTTTAATGGTAAGGCTTTCATTTCTCGGCCTCTTCATCCAGCCATGTTTGGCAGATGTCTGCCAAGCGGACAAATTTCCCACCCCGAGCCTTCAAAATATCACGCCATTGTGCCACTTCTTCAGCATCCGGGGCATCTTCAATACTGCATTCGTAAAGGCAGAAGTCTAATGTTTCGCCAACAATGCCTGGGGCTTCGGTCTGCATAAGGCTGGTCAGTTCGTTCATATTTACTGTTTCTTTAATTGGTTTATCGCTAGTCAGATCGCGCTGCCTGTTTTCAGGCCGTCTGAACATGATGTGCAAGGCTGCCCGTTTGATTCGGATACGCTTACTTACTGTGTAAAAAACGTGTTGCTTCTTCCCATTCGCCATTCAACACGGCCGGCAATCCTTGCAGGGATTTGGCGATGGAGTCATCAATTTGCTGTCTGTGTTCCGCTGACGGTTTATTCAACACATAACCGACAACCAGATTACGGTCGCCAGGGTGATCAATGCCCAAGCGCAGGCGGTAGAAATTAGGCGTACCCAAACGAGCCTGAATGTCTTTGAGGCCGTTGTGTCCGCCGTTGCCGCCGCCAAGTTTGAATTTGATACGGCCGCATGGAATATCCAGCTCGTCATGGATCACCAAGATTTCCTCCGGCTTGATTTTGTAAAACTGAGCCAAAGCGGCAACGGCCTGACCGGAGCGGTTCATAAAGGTCATGGGTTTGAGCAGCCAAACATCACCATCAGGCGTAGTGGCGCGTGCTACTTCGCCGTAAAATTTCTTTTCGTCTTTAAAATTAACTTTCCATTTCCACGCCAGTTCATCCAACAGCCAAAAGCCAACATTGTGGCGCGTTTGTTCGTATTCTTGGCCTGGATTGCCCAAACCGACGATTAATTTAATTTTCAAGCTCATTACTGTTCTTTCAGTTTGACAGGCCGTCTGAAAAAGTTTCAGACGGCCTTTGATTTATTCTTGCCCAGCGCGTTTACGTCGCGCTTCTTTCGGATCAATCAACAATGGACGATAAACCTCAATCCGATCGCCATCGCGCAACACAGTCTCACTTTTCACGACCTTGCCGAAAATACCCAAAGGCGCTTGCTGTAAATCCAACTCTGGGAACTCCACCTCCAAACCGCTTTGCAGGGCAGCTTCGCGTACGGTTGTACCTTCGGCAACGGTCATACCCTTCAACACTTGCCTATCGGCTAGTCCGTAAACAATTTCAATCTCAAGCATAGCGGCGGTCGGCCTCTTTAATAAAAGCATCCACCAATGTACCGGCGAGATGGCCGAACACCGGGGAAATCATGGCAGAGAGTATGGCATTGGAGAAATCGTATTCTAATCTGAATTCGACTTTACACATATCATCGCCCAAGTCGATAAATTTCCAAGTGCCACGCAGGATTTTAAACGGCCCTTCGAGCAAATCCATGCGGATTTCCTGCCCCGGGATATTGTGATTGTGCGTCGCAAATGATTGCTTGACACGCATATAGTCCATAAACAGGCGCGCTTTTAGTTCGTTGCCTTTGCGTTCGATGACTTCGGTCTTGCTATACCACGGCAAAAATTTTGGATAGTCCTCAACTTTGTCCACCAGCTCAAACATTTCCTTAGCGCTATGCAGCACCAATACGTTTTTCTCGACTTTTTTCATGTTGGTTGTAGACCTTGTTTTTGAATATTCGGGGTTCAGACGGCATGATTTAGAAAAATATCTGCCCTACTTTGGGACAAAATTCCTAATTTAAACCGCTTCGCCATTTTGTTTCGCTTCCAGCCATTCCCAGCGTTCCAGCTTTTCCAAAAGCGACATCTCAATTTCTTCAGCCCTGCTTTGCAATGCACCTGCTTTTTCGTAATCTTTGAAAATTTCAGGATCGGAAAGCTGGGTATTGATTTCAGCCTGCTCGGTTTCCAAAGCGGCGATTTCATCAGGCAGGGCATCGAGTTCGCGCTGTTCTTTATAAGAAAGTTTGACCGTGCGGTTGGCTTTGGGTTTGATTTTTTCAGGCTCGGCAACCGCTTTAGGCGCAGAGGCCGTCTGAATTTTATCTTCCCGCGATTTTGCGTCGATATAGTCCTGATAGCCGCCGATGTATTCTTTCAGACGGCCTTGTCCTTCGAAAACAATGCTTTGAGTAATCACATTATCCAAGAACATACGGTCATGCGAGACAAGGAATACCGTGCCTTGGTAATCTCGCAACAGGTCTTCGAGCAGCTCTTGGGTATCGATGTCCAAGTCGTTGGTCGGTTCGTCCAAGACCAGGATATTGGCAGGGCGGGTAAAGAGTTTTGCCAACAGGAGTCGGTTGCGTTCGCCGCCGGAGAGTGATGAAACGGGACTTTGTGCGCGGGCTGGATGGAACAGGAAATCTTCCAAATAGCTCATCACATGCTTTTTCTTACCACCGACTTCAACGTAATCATTGCCCTGTCCGAGCGTGTAAAACACGGTGTCGTTTTCGTTCAACGCGCTGCGGAACTGGTCGAAATAAGCAACTTCCTGTTTACTGCCGATACGGATTCTGCCGTAGGTCGGCTGCAATTCGCCCAAAATCAGCTTAAGGAAGGTGGTTTTACCGATACCGTTTGGACCGATTAAGCCGATTTTGTCGCCGCGCTGCAAAATGGCGGAGAATTTGTCCATGATGACTTTGTCGCCATAGGCAAAAGAAGCGTGTTCCAATTCGGCGATGATTTTGCCGCTTTTTTCGCCGCTGTCGAGCTTAAAGTTGACCTGCCCTTGTACATTGCGGCGCTCGGCGCGCTGGCGGCGCAGCTCTTCCAAACGGCGCACGCGGCCTTCATTACGGGTACGGCGCGCTTCGATGCCTTTGCGTATCCATGCTTCTTCCTGAGCATGGAATTTATCAAACAAGCGGTTATGTTCCGCCTCGACTGCCAACTCTTGCGCTTTTTTCTCGCTGTATTTGGAGAACGATCCGGGATAGGAGCGCAGAGTGCCGCGGTCGAGTTCGACGATGCGCGTGGCGATATTGTCCAAAAAACGGCGGTCGTGGGTAATCACAACCAAGCTGCCTTCAAATGCTTTGAGCAGGTTTTCCAGCCAGATAATCGCGTCGATGTCCAAATGGTTGGTCGGTTCGTCCAGTAGCAATACGTCGGGCTTTTGCACCCAAGCCTGCGCCAGGGCGACGCGCTTTTTCTGCCCGCCGGAGAGGTTGCCGATTTTTTCGTTTTCCGGCAAACCGAGTTCGCCCAATGTCTGCTTGACTGCCGCATCCAGTTTCCAGCCGTCCTTCGCTTCGATTTCAAGCTGCAATTCGTTGAGCTCTTTCAACAAAGTCTCACTCGAACCATTTTCCAACTCATGGCTGACATGATGATAACGGCTCAATAAATCGCGAATTTCGCCCAATCCTTCGGCAACGGTATCAAATACGGTTGCATCCTTATCAAAAAAGGATTCTTGCGGCACATAAACGATTTTGAGGTTGTTTTGAACAATAATCTGTCCATCGTCAAGCTTTTGTACACCGGCGAGGATTTTTAAAAACGAAGACTTACCCGCACCGTTGCGGCCGATTAAACCGATTTTCTCGCCGCTGTCGAGTTGAAAAGAAGTTTTGTCGAGCAAGGCGACATGACCGACAGCAAAAGAAGCATTTTCTACGGATAAGATATTCATGGGGAAACTTCAAAAAAGAAAAGGGGAACATTTTAACCAATTATCGGCAGATATTTGCCGACAATCATATGAAATTGAAAGTATCAGGCCGTCTGAAAGCAGTTTTCAGACGACCTTCATTATTATTCTTGAACCTTCAAGCCAAAATGCAGATAGGCTCGTTCGGTTGCTACGCGTCCGCGCGGTGTACGTTGCAAAAAGCCCTGCTGAATCAGATATGGTTCAATCACATCTTCGATGGTATCGGTCGATTCGCCAATCGCAGCGGCCACGTTTTCCAACCCGACAGGACCGCCGCTGAACTTGTGCAAAATCGCCTCAAGGAATTTCCTGTCCATCACATCCAAACCTTGCCCGTCCACATCCAGCATACTCAAAGCCGCATCGGCAATTTCCGCATCAATGATGCCGTTGTTTTTCACATCGGCATAATCGCGTACACGTCGCAAAAGGCGGTTGGCAATACGCGGAGTGCCGCGGCTGCGCTTGGCCACTTCCATAGCGCCCTCGTCGCCCATATCCAACTGCAATAGTTGAGCAGAACGGGCAACAATAGTCGCCAAATCTTTATTCTGATAAAACTCCAATCGGGACACGATACCGAAACGGTCGCGCAACGGATTGGTCAACATACCGGCACGGGTCGTTGCGCCCACCAATGTAAACGGCGGCAAATCGATTTTGACCGAACGCGCGGCCGGACCTTCGCCTATCATGATGTCCAACTGATAATCTTCAAGCGCAGGATAAAGGATTTCTTCAACCACTGGGCTTAAACGGTGGATTTCATCGATAAACAGCACATCATGCGGCTCGAGATTAGTCAACAAGGCTGCAAGGTCGCCAGCACGTTCCAAAACCGGGCCGCTGGTTTGGCGCAAATTAACTCCTAACTCTTTGGCAATAATGTGCGCCAAAGTAGTTTTGCCCAAACCCGGAGGACCAAACAACAAAGTGTGGTCAAGCGCTTCACCACGTTTTTTTGCCGCCTGAATAAAAATAGCTAACTGCTCTTTTGCTTTATCCTGTCCGATATAGTCGTCTAGAGTTTTCGGACGTAAAGCGCGTTCAAGCAATTCTTCCTGAGCGGAAATATTTTGAGCAGTGATAATGCGCTGAGGTTGTGCAGAAGTAAGATTATCGGTTTGTAACATAATGTTTCTAAATTCTAAGACCGTTCCCGACCCGTTGTTTCAGACGGCCCGAACAATCAGATAAAGCGGTTAAATTATGATTTTGGCCATTATACCTGATAAGGCCGAGCCGCTTTTCCCTCAAATCTAAATCACACAAAAATTTTCGTTTTCAGACGGCCAAAGCAACGTATAATAAACGGTTAATTCAAATACCTATCGCATTCAGGAGAACACATGAGCCTCAAGCAAAAAGTTATCGCCATCGACGGCCCCAGCGCATCCGGTAAAGGAACGGTTGCCTCACGCGTAGCCGAAGCCTTGGGTTTTCTTTACCTCGACTCCGGTGCGCTTTACCGCCTGACTGCGCTTTACGCACAAAAACAAAATGTTGCCTGGACAGATGAAGACGCCGTCAGCACACTGGCAGAAACTTTGCCCGCACAATTTGAAGGCAGCGCCGTATTATTAAACGGCGAAGATGTATCCGAGCAAATCCGTACCGAAGCGATCGGTATGGGCGCATCTGCCGTCGCGCAGTTGCCTAAAGTGCGTACCGCCCTTTTGCAACGCCAACGCGACTTCCTAACCGAAAAAGGCTTGGTCGCCGACGGCCGCGATATCGGCTCGGTTATTTTCCCTGATGCTGCATTAAAAATTTTCCTGACCGCAAGTGCCAATGTCCGCGCCCAACGTCGCGCCCAACAACTCGGTATCCCATGCGAAGGCGTTGCATTCGAGCGTATTTTGTCGGACATTGAAGCGCGCGACGAAGCAGACCGCCGCCGCCCTGTTGCTCCGTTGAAACAGCTGCCCGACGCCCTGCTTTTAGATACCGATAACCTTTCTATCGAAGAAGCTGTAAAAAAAGTGCTTGATTGGTATCATAAAGTTTAAAATTTGGAGTATAATCGCGAAGTTTTCATTTCAGACGGCCTGTTAGCCCTATAACAAGGCCGTCTGAAAACATTTCCCAACCTGCCGCGCCAAGGACGGCAGGTCATTTCAAACCTAACCCGCACCCCTTGGCGGTGTACCGAAAAGAGTATATATGACTATGGAAAATTTTGCCCAGCTGCTGGAAGAAAGCTTTACCCTGCAAGAGATGAACCCAGGTGAAGTGATTACTGCCGAAGTAGTCGGCATCGATCAAAACTTCGTTACCGTTAACGCAGGTCTGAAATCAGAATCTCTGATTGATGTTGCTGAATTCAAAAACGCTCAGGGCGAGATTGAAGTTAAAGTTGGCGATTTCGTTACCGTTACCATCGAATCTGTTGAAAACGGCTTCGGCGAAACCAAACTGTCCCGCGAAAAAGCCAAACGCGCTGCCGACTGGATCGCTTTGGAAGAAGCTATGGAAAACGGCGACATCCTGTCCGGCGTTATCAATGGCAAAGTCAAAGGTGGTCTGACTGTTATGATCAACAGCATCCGCGCATTCCTGCCGGGTTCTTTGGTTGACGTACGTCCTGTAAAAGACACTTCTCACTTCGAAGGCAAAGAAATTGAATTCAAAGTGATCAAACTGGACAAAAAACGCAACAACGTTGTTGTGTCCCGCCGCGCTGTTCTGGAAGCTACTTTGGGCGAAGAGCGTAAAGCCTTGCTGGAAAACCTGCAAGAAGGTTCAGTTATCAAAGGTATCGTTAAAAACATCACCGATTACGGTGCATTCGTTGACTTGGGCGGCATCGACGGTCTGTTGCACATCACCGACTTGGCATGGCGCCGTGTGAAACACCCAAGCGAAGTTTTGGAAGTTGGTCAAGAAGTAGAAGCTAAAGTCCTGAAATTCGACCAAGACAAACAACGCGTTTCTTTGGGTATGAAACAACTGGGCGAAGATCCTTGGAGCGGCCTGACCCGTCGTTACCCACAAGGTACCCGCCTGTTCGGTAAAGTATCCAACCTGACTGACTACGGTGCATTCGTTGAAATCGAACAAGGCATCGAAGGTTTGGTACACGTTTCCGAAATGGATTGGACCAACAAAAACGTACACCCAAGCAAAGTTGTTCAATTGGGTGACGAAGTTGAAGTAATGATCCTGGAAATCGACGAAGACCGCCGCCGTATCTCTTTGGGTATGAAACAATGCCAAGCTAACCCTTGGGAAGAGTTTGCCGCCAACCACAACAAAGGCGACAAAATCTCCGGCGCAGTTAAATCTATCACTGACTTCGGCGTATTCGTAGGTCTGCCTGGCGGCATCGACGGCCTGGTTCACTTGTCTGACCTGTCTTGGACTGAAGCCGGCGAAGAAGCTGTACGCAAATACAAAAAAGGCGAAGAAGTTGAAGCCGTTGTATTGGCCATCGACGTTGAAAAAGAACGCATCTCTTTGGGTATCAAACAACTGGAAGGTGATCCGTTCGGCAACTTTATCAGCGTAAACGACAAAGGTTCTTTGGTTAAAGGTTCTGTGAAATCTGTTGACGCCAAAGGTGCCGTAGTTGCTCTGTCTGAAGAAGTTGAAGGCTACCTGCCTGCTTCTGAATTCGCTGCTGACCGAGTTGAAGACCTGACTACCAAACTGAAAGAAGGCGACGAAGTTGAAGCCGTTATCGTTACCGTTGACCGCAAAAACCGCAGCATCCGTCTGTCTGTTAAAGCGAAAGACGCTAAAGAAAACCGCGAAGCGCTGAATTCAGTTAACGCCGCTGCAACTGCCAATGCCGGTACTACCAGCCTGGGCGACTTGCTGAAAGCCAAACTGTCCGGCGACCAAGAATAAGGTTGCAGACATGACGAAGTCTGAATTGATGGTTCGCCTTGCAGAAGTGTTTGCCGAAAAAAATGGCAACCAACTGCTGGCTAAAGATGTCGAATACAGTGTAAAAGTCTTGGTTGATACCATGACCCGCTCACTGGCTCGTGGACAACGTATCGAAATCCGCGGCTTCGGCAGCTTCGACTTGAACCACCGCCCTGCCCGTATCGGGCGCAACCCGAAAACCGGTGAACGCGTGGAAGTGCCAGAAAAGCATGTTCCTCACTTCAAACCGGGTAAAGAGTTGCGTGAGCGTGTAGACTTGGCATTGCAAGAAAGTGCTCATTAATACTTAGTAGCAAAACGCCGCAGAAATGCGGCGTTTTTTTGTTTTCACCAAAAATACTAAAGCCGGCTCTTTTCACGCATACCTCAATCACACACTATTTCAACTATATTTACTACAATGCTTTTGCAAAAAACGCAGGCCGTCTGAAATCATTTATAATAGACCGACTATTCTGTAATGAAAACATCATTCCAACTACTGTCCAAACTATTGCGGATGATGTTTCAACTATCGCCAGTAAAGCATAATAAAGGTTACACATGAGCAATAGAGACCAACTATTCACACCACCTCCATTTGAAAACCACAGCCCATTGACTTGGTATCAAGCTGCAGCCGAACAGCCCAACTTTATCCGCGACGAAGCCCAAGCGCGAGCCATTGAATATTTGGATCGTTTATGGACCGAGCTGATGATGTTCAAACGCAAACGCAACCGTTTTCTCGGCCGTAGCTTGCGTTCCCCTCAAGTACCTAAAGGACTCTATTTTTATGGCGGCGTAGGACGCGGTAAAAGCTTTTTGATGGATGCTTTTTTCGGTTGCCTCCCTTATCGCCGTAAGCGTCGCGTGCATTTCCATGCTTTCATGGCCGAAATCCATCAACGCCTTAAAGTCTTGAAAAGCGAAGCCAATCCTTTAAAAGCCGTTGCAACAGAAATTGCCAAAGAAACACGCGTATTATGCTTTGACGAGTTTCACGTCAGTGATATTGCCGATGCCATGATTTTGGGCCGTTTACTGGAAAACCTGTTGAGTGAAGGTGTAGTCTTGGTAGCCACTTCCAACTACGCCCCATCCGAACTCTATCCTCAAGGCCAAAACCGCAGCAGCTTTCTCCCAACCATCGCCCTTATCGAGTCCAACCTGACCGTTTTAAATGTGGATGGCGGCGAAGATTACCGCTTGCGTACGCTGCGTCCTGCCGAAATTTTCTTTGTCCCCAATAATGAAGAAAACGAGCAAAAACTCGCTGCTTTATTTAAAGAAATGAGCGGAATCTCTGAATTAAACCCAGGCATCAGCATTATCCATGGACGGGAAATCCCCCATAAAGCCCAGTCAGAACGCGCCATCTGGTTTGATTTCCGTGCATTATGTTTTGGCCCGCGCTCACAAGCTGACTATTTGTATTTAGCCGAACATTACGAGATGGTTTTCCTTTCAGGATTAGAACGTCTAACCCCGCAAGAAAAAGCAGAAGCACGCCGTCTGACATGGTTAATTGACGTTTTATATGATTTCCGTGTGAAGCTGTGCGCCACTAGCGCAGTTGGCGTAAACGATATTTACGTTGAAGGCGATTTTGCCGAAGAATTTACCCGTACAGCCAGCCGTATGATCGAAATGCAATCTGAAGTCTATTTGGAACAACCACACCTGACTTTAAGCAAATAATGCCTTTCCCAAAAAGGGGCGAAATTTGGTAGAATACACTTCCCTCGCCTCTTGGCTACGGCAACTTACCTATTAATAAAAACAAGGACATAACATGGCCATCGAACGTACGATTTCCATCATCAAACCCGATGCAGTAGAAAAAAACGTCATCGGCAAGATTTACAGCCGCTTTGAAGAAAACGGCTTGCGCATTATTGCGGCGAAAATGAAACATCTCTCTGAGCGTGAAGCAAAAGAGTTTTATGCCGTACACAAAGACCGACCTTTTTATGAAGACTTGGTTAAATTCATGACACGTAATCCCGTTATGATCCAGGTATTGGAAGGTGAAAACGCCGTTGCCAAAAATCGCGAATTGATGGGCGCAACCAATCCAGCCGATGCAGCTCCTGGCACAATCCGTGCCGACTTTGCAGAATCTGTCAGTGTTAATGCCGTACATGGTTCTGACAGCGTTGAAAATGCTGCGATTGAAATTGCTTACTTCTTCAGCCAAAGCGAAATCTGCCCACGCTAAGAGTAAAAGCCTGTAGCCGCTTTACGGCCGTCCGATTCATATCGGACGGCAAAACTGCTTTGTATGTCCTACAAATTAAAGGCCGTCTGAAAACCCAAAGGCTTTTAAAGCAAAGCTGCTCAATAAGCCTCTTTGCTTTAAAAGCTTTACTGAGAAACATAAAAATACATGAAAACCAATCTACTGAATTATGATTTAAACGGACTGACGCAACACTTTGCCGAAATGGGCGAAAAGCCTTTTCGTGCCAAGCAAGTAATGCGTTGGATGCATCAAGCCGGTGCACAAAACTTTGAAGAAATGACTGACTTGGCCAAATCATTGCGCGCCAAGTTGAATGAACAAGCCACAATCGAAGTGCCTAAATTAATGATGGCACAAGAATCTACTGATGGTACACGCAAATGGTTGCTGGATGTCGGTACGGGCAACGGTGTAGAAACCGTTTTCATTCCCGAGGCCGAACGCGGAACTTTGTGTATCTCTTCCCAAGTCGGTTGCGCATTGGAATGCACCTTCTGCTCTACCGGACGACAAGGTTTCAACCGCAACCTGACTGCCGCTGAAATTATCGGTCAGCTTTGGTGGGCAAATAAAGCCATGGGCGTTACCCCTAAAAACGAACGCGTTATCTCCAACGTGGTGATGATGGGCATGGGTGAACCCATGGCAAACTTTGATAATGTTGTTACCGCTTTGAGCATTATGCTGGATGATCACGGCTACGGCTTGAGCCGCCGCCGCGTGACTGTTTCCACTTCGGGCATGGTTCCACAAATGGACAGACTGCGTGATGCAATGCCTGTTGCTTTGGCTGTATCTTTACACGCATCCAACGATGAAGTGCGCGATCAGATTGTTCCTCTCAACAAAAAATACCCGCTCAAAGAATTGATGGCGGCCTGTCAACGTTATCTGGTCAAAGCCCCCCGTGACTTTATTACCTTTGAATACGTTATGCTCGACGGTATCAATGATAAAGCACAACATGCGCGCGAATTGATTGAATTGGTTAAAGACGTACCATGCAAATTCAATCTGATTCCGTTCAATCCTTTCCCAAATTCCGGCTACGAACGTTCTACCAATGAAAATATCCGTGTCTTCCGCGATATTCTGCAACAAGCCGGCTTTGTCGTTACTGTCCGCAAAACCCGCGGCGACGATATCGATGCCGCTTGCGGACAATTGGCCGGACAAGTACAAGATAAAACACGCCGCCAACAAAAATGGCAACAGATTTTGGTCGAACAATAAGGTTAATTATGAAAATCAAGTTCGGATTCGCTTTACTTACCGCACTGACTCTTTCTGCCTGCGCTTCCTCTTCCGGCCCAAGCCCTAAAGAACGTGCCATTCAAGTTTCTAATATCAAAACCCAACTGGCTGTGGAATATATGCGCGGCCAAAACTACCGCCAAGCTACTGAAAGTATCGAAGAGGCGCTTAAGTCCAATTCCAAAAATGACCTTGCTTGGTTGGTACGCGCTGAGATTTATCAGTATTTGAAGGTTAAAGACAAAGCCCAGGAAAGCTTTCTTAAAGCATTGTCTTTAAAACCTGATAGTGCAGAAGTTAACAACAACTACGGTTGGTTTTTGTGCAATCAAATGAATGCACCAGCCGAATCTTTGGCTTATTTTGATAAGGCACTGGCCGACCCGACCTACCCGAGCCCCTTTATTGCCAATATGAATAAAGGCATTTGCAGCGCAAGGTTAGGCCAATACTCTTTAGCCCAAGCCTATTTGGAAAGGTCTTTAGCAGCGAATCCGCAATTCTTCCCTGCTTTCAAAGAACTTGCCCGAACCAAAATGATGGCAGGCAATCTGAACGATGCCGACTATTATTTCCGCCAATACCAAAGCAAAGTTGATGTCCTGCAGGCTGACGATTTACTCTTAGGCTGGCGTTTGGCTACCGCCTTGGGCAATAAACACGCCGCATACGAATATGAAGCCCAACTTAGGGCAAACTTCCCCTATTCAGACGAACTACAAACTGTCACAACGGGCCACTAAATGGAAAATAACGATAAAATCAACTACGACACACAAGCCGCCAAAACATTGGGGGATGAATTACGCAAACACAGAACTGATGCCAAAATCGATATTCAAGATGTTGCTTCACGTTTGAAACTGTCTGCCGAACAAATTGATGCTTTGGAAAAAGGGGAATATTCAGGTTTTCCCGGTTTAGTCTTTGTTTCAGGCTATCTGCGTTCATATGCACGATTTCTGAAAATTGACGAACAAACCATCGCCAAACATTTGCTCTCCATTACTCCGCAACTTGAAGACCATGTATACGCGGTAACACGCAGCACTAACACCGGCTTAAGCTACAAAGACACTGAGAAACAAGGCTTCCCAAAATGGATATTGGGAATAGCCGCATTGGCTTTGGCTGTAGGCGGCGTTTACTTTTGGCAAAGCAAATCCAGTTTTGAAAATGAGCAGGCAAATATTCAGAACAGCAAAGATGTTGCTGATACGATGAAAACGCCTGCCTTAAAAACGGATAATGTTGCCGTTAGCGAAATGACAGAAGACGGCAAAAAAGAAATCACCAATAAGTCTGAAGCGGCTAATGATCAAGCTGCCTCAGCAGCTTCCGCCGTCGTACAAGATGAGAAGCCTGCCGTCAAAGTTGAGAAAGACGAACTTTGGATTAAAGTCCAATACCGAAGCAATCTGATTATTACAGACAAAGATGGAAAAGTAGTATTCAGCCGTATCGTTCCGGCCGGAAGCGAACAACATCTGAGAGGCGGCGCGCCTTACAATGTTTGGATCGGTATTGCAGCCGGCTCTGAAGCCAATTACGGCGGCACACCTATCGAACCTTTGAAATACCGTGTTGCCGGTGAAAAATCCGCCTCTTTTGTTGCAGGAAAAAACTAAAATGACCATACCTAAACGCCGTCTGACACATCAAGTACAAATCGATCATCTCATCGTCGGTTCGGATGCGCCCGTTGTTGTGCAATCTATGACCAATACCGACACCGCAGATGCAGAAGCAACCGCCCGACAGGTCAAAGAGTTGAGCGATGCCGGCTCGGAAATGGTACGCATCACGGTCAATACTCCAGAAGCAGCTTCCAAAGTCGCCGAAATCCGCAGCCGCTTAGACGATATGGGTTATACCACGCCTTTGATTGGTGATTTCCATTTCAATGGCGAACGCTTATTGGCTGAATTTCCCGAGTGCGGCAAAGCCCTGTCTAAATACCGCATCAACCCAGGCAATGTCGGCAAAGGCGCAAAAGGCGATGAGAAATTTGCCTTTATGATTCGTACAGCGGCAAAAAACAATAAAGCCGTACGCATCGGAGTGAACTGGGGTTCGCTTGATCAAAGCCTTGCCAAGCGCATGATGGATGCCAACCTAGCTTCTGCTACACCGAAGCCGCCTGAAGAAATCATGAAAGAGGCTTTGATTGTTTCGGCGCTGGAATCGGCAGAAAAAGCCGTGGCTTTGGGCTTACCTGAAGACAAAATCATTTTGTCGTGCAAAGTCAGCGCCGTACAAGACTTGATTCAGGTTTACCGGGAATTAGGCAGCCGTTGCCGTTACCCGCTCCATCTCGGTCTGACTGAGGCTGGCATGGGCAGCAAGGGCATTGTGGCTTCCACCGCAGCTCTGGCCGTATTATTGCAAGAAGGCATCGGCGACACCATTCGAATCTCCCTAACCCCCGAGCCCGGCAGTTCGCGCACTCAGGAAGTCATTGTCGGTCAGGAAATCCTGCAAACCATGGGCTTGCGTTCCTTCACACCAATGGTTACAGCCTGCCCAGGCTGCGGCCGTACCACCAGCACCGTATTCCAAGAATTGGCGCAAGACGTACAAAACTATTTACGCCAAAAAATGACTATTTGGCGCACTGAGTATCCAGGCGTTGAATCATTGAACGTTGCCGTAATGGGTTGCGTAGTCAATGGCCCGGGCGAAAGCAAGCTTGCCGATATCGGTATCAGCCTGCCCGGTACAGGCGAAACTCCGATTGCACCGGTTTATGTAGACGGTGAACGCAAAGTGACCCTCAAAGGTGACAATATCGCTGCCGAGTTTTTACAAATCGTTGAAGATTATGTCAAAACCAACTATTGCGAAGGTGGCGCAAAACGTAAGCAAAACCGTGTCATTCCAATTCAGTCTGCCTAAAACATTATCAAGATAAAGAGGCCGTCTGAAAATATGTTGGGAAAACTGGATACTTGGCTGACTGAGCATCCCAAACGCAAGGATTTGCATGGTTGGCGACGCTTTATCGTTGAATTTTGGTTCTTCGGTTTGAAAGAAGCACGAGCCTGCTTATTTGCAGGCTTGTTTTTCATTGCCATGTTCCTCATCCCAAAAACAGGCTGGTTAGGGATTTCGCGCTATGACCTGCTGCTGATTTTTGCCATCTCCGTACAAGCAGCCATGCTGTATTTCAAGCTGGAAACTTGGGATGAAGTGAAATCGATTACGCTGTTTCACTTGGTGGGCTTTGCTTTAGAATGGTTCAAAACCTCAGGTGATATCCAGTCTTGGAGCTATCCGGATGAGGCATACACCAAAATTGGCGGCGTACCGCTGTTTGCAGGCTTTATGTATGCCGCAGTCGGCAGCTATATCATTCAAGCATGGCGGCTGTTTGACCTCAAAATCAAAAGCCATCCGCCGTATTGGTTGGGCACTTTGTGCGCACTGGCGATTTATATCAATTTCTTCACCCATCACTATATCGGCGACTATCGCTGGTATCTCGCTGCTTTTGCTCTCGGCCTATACGCCCGGACAACGGTCTTATACACGCCCTATGACACCACTCGCAAAATGCCGCTCCTGCTCGCTTTCGTCCTGATCGGATTTTTCATTTGGCTGGCGGAAAATTTGGGAACCCTATTCGGCGTTTGGCGCTATCCCAACCAAATCGGCGCGTGGGCATCGGTACACATCAGCAAATGGAGTTCATGGGCATTACTGGTGATGATGACTTTTACCATCGTCGCGAATTTAAAACACATCAAACATACCATCAGCGTATCAAAAGATTAGTTATTTAACATTTGAAAAGGCCGTCTGAAACTTTCAGACGGCCTTTAATTTTCAACAATCAATTAAACAAACTTAAGGCTTTAACAAACACCATAATGACGCCATAGCCCAAAGGAATGCAGACCAAAGCCCAGCGCCACCATACGCCGATACCGCCGGCTGATACCTTCTTGCTGATCAGATAGGCATCGGATACAGCGGTTTCATCATCGGGGTTGCCACTATGTGCCGCGACTTTAATGTCTTTTTCGTGATGCTTTTCGTGAACCGAACGGACACTCAAATTACACAACAAACCGACAATCAACAAACCTGCCATAATGTACATGGTAATGCTATAAGCCTCAGCAGCCGGAACGCCACTTTCAATTTGACTTTGGCGGATATAGTTGACCAACACCGGGCCAATAACAGCCGCAGTTGACCATGCCAGCAAAATCCTGCCGTGGATTGCACCGACTTGATAAGTGCCGAACAAATCCTTCAGATACGCCGGAATCGCTGCAAAACCGCCGCCATACATGGAAATGATGACGCAGAATCCAATAACAAACAAAGCCTTGTTCCCGCTCTCGCCAATCGACGGAATGGCAAAATACAACAGCGAGCCGAGCACAAAGAAAATAGTATAAGTATTTTTACGGCCAATTTTGTCGGACACGCTGGACCACAAAAAGCGCCCCCCCATATTAAACAGACTCAACAGGCTCACAAAACCTGCCGCCGCACCCGCACCAATGGCAGCCTGTTTACCGACAGAAGTTTCAGAAAACAGCTCCTGAATCATGACAGAAGCCTGACCCAAAACGCCGATACCCGCCGTCACGTTCAGACACAACACCCAAAACAAGAGCCAGAATTGCGGCGTTTTCATGGCTTGTGAGACATTGACATGATTACTGCTGACCAATTTGCTTTTGATTTTCGGCGCAACATAACCTTTAGGTTTCCAGCCATCGGCAGGTACACGGATCGTAAATGCACCGAACATCATCAACACCAAATAAAACAACCCTAAAACCACAAAAGTCTGCGCGACGCCAACCGAAGTTTCACTGGAGAAAAAACTCATCAGCGATACCGACAAAGGCGAAGCCAACATCGCGCCGCCGCCAAAACCCATAATCGCCAAACCTGTAGCCATGCCTGGTTTATCGGGAAACCATTTCATCAAAGTCGATACAGGCCCGATATAGCCCAAGCCCAAACCAACCCCGCCAATCACACCGTTGCCCAAATAAAGCAAAAACAGATTGTGCGTATGGACGCCGATCGCCGACACAAAAAAGCCCAAGCTAAAGCAGCAGGCGGCAACAAACATTGCTTTACGCGGCCCAACGCGTTCCATCCATGTACCGAACATGGCCGCAGACGCGCCCAACATCGCCAAGGCAATACTGAAAATCCAACCCACCGTGGTCAGCTTCCAATCTCCTGCAGCCGACTCAGTGATACCGATAAGCTTGGTCAGCGGCGCATTGAACACGGAATAAGCGTATATCTGCCCGATGGCAAGATGCACGGCCAAAGCAGCGGGCGGTACCAGCCAACGATTAAAGCCGGGTTTGGCAATGATCGCCTCACGGTCTAAAAATTTCATAAAATCCTCTTGTCTATATGTGTCAAACGCTGATTCCATATCATGCGGAATCGAAAAATTGTTGACAATATTTTAGCATAATCTCTCGTTTATCCTTTTTTCTGCTCCATGATAATTTTGCGCATCAAACAGAAAAAACATTCATCTAAACCATTTCATCACGCCCATATCGACAAAAAGGCCGTCTGAAAATTCTTCAGACGGCCTTTTCATTCATATCGTTTTATGCGGCAAAGCGTTTGGCAACTTCATCCCAGTTAACGATTTCCCAGAAACCTTTCAGGTAGTTAGGACGGCTGTTGCGGTAGTCGATATAGTAGGCGTGTTCCCATACGTCGCAAGTCAACAGCGGAGTGTTTTCAGTAGTCAGCGGAGTACCTGCATTGGAAGTAGAAACCAGATCCAATTCACCGGCAGGCGTTTTCACCAACCATGCCCAACCAGAGCCGAAAGTACCGGCCGCGCAAGCATCGAACGCTTCTTGGAATTTCTCGAAGCTGCCCCATTTGGCATCGATGGCCGCAGCCAATTCGCCGGCAGGTTTGCCTTGGCCTTTAGGGGTAAAGCCCAGCCAGTAGAAAGTATGGTTCCACGTTTGGGCAGCGTTGTTGAACATACCGCCGGAAGATTTTTTCAGGATTTCTTCCAAAGGCATTTCTTCAAACTCAGTGCCTTTGATTTGATTGTTCAAATTGGTGATGTAAGTTTGATGGTGTTTGCCGTAGTGAAATTCCAAAGTTTCTTTGGTCAGATGAGGGGACAACGCATCCAGTTCATAAGGCAATTGTGGCAGCTTGTGTTCCATTTTTATGCTCCTAATTATTGATATTTATATTTTGGTAGTGTGTGTTGTCAAATCGACAACATTGCTATTTTACCTGCTTTAGCCTAAACAAACCAATTGAACTTACACTGCGCTATAATAGTGGATTGCAATTTTCCAGCCAGAGATGCCCGTCATGAGCAATTATTCCGATATGCCGTCTGAAGACCGTGAAATCAGCGCATTGTCACTGCCGCCACATTCCACAGAAGCGGAGCAATCCGTCTTAGGCGGTCTGATGCTGGAAAATTCTGCTTGGGACCGTATTGCCGATGTCGTTTCCGGCGAAGATTTCTACCGCCACGAACACCGCCTGATTTTTCGTGCGATTGCCAACCTGATTAATGAAAGCCGTCCTGCAGACGTCATTACCGTTCAAGAAAGTTTGGAGCGCAATGAAGAATTGGAAGCGGCAGGCGGATTCAATTATCTGATTACGCTGGCGCAAAACACGCCGTCTGCTGCCAATATCCGCCGCTACGCCGAAATCGTGCGCGAGCGTTCCATCATGCGCCAGCTTGCCGAAGTCGGCACGGAAATTGCACGCAGCGCATACAATCCGCAAGGGCGCGATGCAGGCCAGCTTTTGGACGAGGCAGAAAACAAAGTATTCCAAATCGCCGAAAGTACCGCCAAATCCAAACAAGGCTTCCTTGAGATGCCCGACCTTTTGAAAGAAGTGGTCGAGCGCATCGATATGCTTTATTCGCGCGACAATCCTGATGAAGTAACCGGCATATCGACAGGTTTTATCGACCTCGACAAAAAAACATCAGGCCTCCAACCGGGCGATTTGATTATCGTCGCAGGCCGTCCTTCCATGGGTAAAACTGCCTTTTCGATCAACATTGCGGAACACGTTGCCGTAGAGGGCAAGCTGCCTGTCGCCGTATTTTCGATGGAGATGGGCGGTGCGCAGCTGGTTATGCGTATGCTGAGTTCAGTCGGACGTTTAGACCAAAGCGTTTTAAAAACCGGCAGATTGCAAGACGAACACTGGGGCCGTCTGAACGAAGCAGTTGTTAAACTCTCCGATGCACCCATGTATATCGATGAAACTCCAGGCTTGACCGCGCTCGAACTGCGCGCCCGCGCCCGCCGTCTTGCTCGCCAGTTCAACGGTAAATTGGGCTTGATCGTCATCGACTACTTGCAATTAATGTCAGGCTCCGGCCGTTCTGACAACCGTGCTTCCGAACTTGGCGAAATTTCGCGCTCCCTCAAAGCATTGGCGAAAGAGTTGCAAGTTCCCGTCATTGCCCTGTCGCAGTTGAGCCGTACCGTTGAACAGCGTACCGACAAACGCCCGATGATGTCCGACTTGCGTGAGTCCGGCGCAATCGAACAAGATGCCGACTTGATTATGTTCATGTATCGTGATGAATACTACAACTCAGAATCACCCGCAAAAGGCTTGGCGGAATGTATTATCGGCAAACACCGTAACGGTCCAGTCGGGAAAGTATTCCTCACTTGGATGGGTCAATTTACCAAATTTGATAATGCTGCCTATGTTCCAGAATCTATGTTGATGGAAGATTGAGACAGATTGTCTGAAAAACTAACCGAATTTCATATTTTATTAGTCACGCATTCCAAAATCGTTTAGAATAAATCCAATAAAAGCAAAAGCATTGCCACAGGCAAATGCAAAAGAGAAAACGTCAGTTACCCAACACATTACTACCAAAAAATCACTCATGTATCAGACACAAAAAGGCTTCACCCTAATTGAGTTGCTGATCGTCATTACTATTGCAGCAGTAATGGCCGTCATCGCACTTCCCAATATGAATCAATGGATTGCCTCCAGACGTGCGGCATCGCAAGCAGAGCAAATTGCTAATCTGCTGCGTTTCGCGCGAAATGAGGCCGTCCGTCTCAATCTTCCCGTTTACATCTGCCCGGTCAAAATCAAATCCGATGGCTCGCCCAATAATGGTTGCGATTCCAAATATGCCGGTAATGGTATGTTGGCCTACGCCGATAAAAACGGAGATTCCAACTATAAAAACGATACAGTCGATTTATCCATCCGCTCCATTATTCTTAATGGAGATACCGAAAAAGTAGAATACAGCTTCAACTATATCCCTATCGGCAATGACCGTTCTGCCCTCTCTGCTTCAGCTCCAAAAGAAGTCTGGTGGAGATTTCTTCCCAATGGTACATTTGGCCATTCAACTGATGGCAAGGATTATCAATTTTCAGACGGCCACATCAAAATCAGCCTGTCAGATAAATCTGCCACCGATGCTGAAACCAAGAAAGCCCGTGCTACCGTACTTTTAATCAATGGCAATGGGCATGTCGAAATCTGTGCTAAAAACGATGAGCGCAAAATGTGTGAATACACTTCCAAAGAATAACAACGGTATCTTATGAACATTACTAATCCTACTCATCTCAGATCATTTAAAGGCCGTCTGAAAACGAGCTCATCAAGCTTTACCCCAAAACTTCAATCAGGCATGACCCTGATTGAAGTTTTGATTGCCATGTTTGTCCTTGCTATCGGCGTACTGGCCCTTCTGGCTGTTCAATTACGTACCGTATCCAACGTGCGTGAGTCTGAAAATCAAACCACAGTCGCCCAAATTACGCAAAATTTGATTGAAGGCATGCTCATTAATCCGACGCTCTCTGAAGAAACCGATACTGCAGGCGAAAAAACTACTCGTTATAAAAAATCCTACGATGCCTACCTCAAATCAGACTCTAAACAAACTGCAAAATTTGAAGCCAAAATGACCAAAGCGCAACTTGCGCAGGCGCAAATTGCCCAGTTTAAGGCCGACTTAGCCAAAGCCCTTCCCGAAGCCCAAGTCTTCTCGACCATCTGTAAAGATTCTTCCGGTGCAGAGCCGACTTACGAAAATGGGTTTAACGCAAAATGCGATGGCAAAGGCGACACGACCATCGTGAAAGTTTTATGGTTGCAAGATGTCGAAGAAGAAAATAGCGCAAAAAATCTCAATAAATCGGGGCATCACGTTGTCTATACCTACCAATCACGCGTAAGAGACTAACAATGAACAATAAACGCTTACTCAACCATATTCCCAATAAAACCGCGATGCGCGGTTTCAGCATCCTTGAATTTCTGGTTGCCAGTCTGCTCAGTATGATCGTCTTAATGGCTGTCAGCTCCACCTACTTCACTGCACGCGGATTAAACAAATCTGCCAACTCCCGCATCGGTATCCAGCAAGATTTGCGCAACACCGCCAATATGATCGTCCGCGATGCGCGTATGGCAGGCAATTTCGGTTGCTTCAATATGTCGAATTCTCCCGCCTCTGCAGTAATAGAAGACAAAAGCTCGGATGAATACACATTGAAAACAGCTAGTGTGAATAAGCTGTTACCGGTTAAAGAAATCAATAAATTAGGCTATGCAGGTTTTGCTCAAACCGACAAAGCCCTGCTGTTTCAATATGGAATCGACAAAGCAAACCCTGCTGCAAAAACTGCTATTGTTAGTAGCTGCTCAGGCATTGCAAAGCCTCAAACAGAAATTAAAGATTTGGCGGCGGCAAAATTGGCTTTAAAAATTAACGACTCTGATCAAGACGGCAGTATCGCCATCATGAAACATGAAATGATTGCCTACGCTGTCGGCAAACTTGGCGAAGAGAGCGGTTTGTTCCGTTTCCAATTATCAAATGATGGCTCATGGAGTAATCCGCAGCTGTTGATTAAAGGCATTACAACCATGGATATCCACTATATCTATGCAGAATGTCCTAATTCTGAAAATGCATCTGCCAGCGGAGTAAATACAGAATCATTTGATTACAAAAACGCATTGGATATCTCAGCTGAGGCTAAGTCTCCGGCTTCTATCCAAATCGTACTGAATAACGGCAGTATTGACCCATCAAAAGAACAAGACAATAAAGTCGATATCTATAATATTAATGCCACTATCCGCGGAGGAAACGTATGCGCCGACCGATCACTCTAATCAAACCTGACCGGCAGCAGGGCTATGCTTTGTTTATCGTTTTAATGATGATGGTCGTCATCGCCCTGCTCGTGGTCACAGCTACCCAGTCCTACAATACTGAACAGCGTATCAGCACCAACGATGCCGACCGCAAACTGACAACCACTTTGGCCGAAGCGGCATTGCGTGAAGGTGAAAATCAAATTTTTGATATTGAAGGGAAAAAGACTACTTTTACCGCAAAATGTGAAAAAGGTTTATGTTCCACACCAAATGTCAAATCCAATGGCGATTTTACTGAAGAAGGTAGCCCAACCGTAGATGCTTGGAAGCGTAAATGCGACAAAAGCCTGTGTATTGACACCAATGGTACGGAATATCCTTTAGATAAAAAAAGCGGCATCGCAAACAATCCACGCTACATCATCGAATATTTAGGCAAAACTACCGAGGGTCGAATTACCTACCGCGTTACTGCCAAAGCATGGGGTAAGAATGCCAATACCCAAGTCGTCCTTCAGTCTTACGTTGCCAGCGAATAATAAAATGAATACTACCTCTACCCAACAACTAGGCTTTACGCTGGTTGAGATGATGATTGCCGTCGCCATCTTAGCCATTCTGAGCATCATTGCCATTCCCTCTTACAACCGCTACATTGAACGCGGCTACCAATCACAAGCGCATGCCGAGTTAGTTGCCATCAATTCTGCTTTTAAAACCCAGATGGTTAAAAATCCAAAGTGGAAAACTGATGAGATTAAAACCAAGTTGGATGACTTTATTTCCTCATATAAAGGCCATAAAGATTTGGCAGACAAATACCAATACTCTGCCGAAATGATTGATACCAATAAAAGCCGAGCCTATCGTTTGAAAGCCATTCCCACAAAAACTGGCTACACCCTTTCCGTTTGGATGGATAGTTTGGGCAATGCTTACAAATGCACTGATATGGATTCTGCCAAAGATTTCAAAACCACAATGACCAATGGAAAAGGTTGCGAATCGGTTTCCAAAAAGAAATCTTCTTAGTCTGACAACCATAAAAAAGCAGTGTCATTTTATCGACACTGCTTTTTATATTTTACTGTTTCCAATCATCGTCTCGGCGTTGGCGTTTCAACAAGATCCTGACTGCGCCATCATTGCCTTGTCGAGGCTCGACATAAGCCAATACATCAGGATGCTGCATCAACCAGCGACGCGTCATATTTTTCAAAACCGGTTTATAGCCTGCAGAACCCAAGCCGCTGCCGTGGACAATCTCGCCGCAAACACCGCGTTTTTTCGTAAACTCAATAAATTCGTTCAATACCTGCTGCGCTTCTTCCTGCGTATAGCCGTGCAAATCTACATCCGCCACCACGGGATAATGGCCGTTTCGCAAACGCATCAAATCATTTTTACCCTGCCCGTTTTTACTGAACGAAGCCGGCGGTTCTTCCCAGCCGCCGCTGCCTACATAAAAATAATCTTCCTGCTCCAAAGTCGCCATTTCTTTAGGTCGCGGCTTGATAGGTGATTTATCACGAGGCTGTTCATAATAGTTACCGGCATTTTTCAACGGCGTAACCTTGCCAACCGCCTTGCTGAAATCTACATCCTCTACCAGCTTTTTAGCCTTCGCTTCGGCTTCCCGCTCCGCGGCTTCCTTTTTCACCTGTTTGCCCAAAGCCTTCAGCGTTTCTTGAAAGTTTGCCGTCATGGTTTGTCCTTTCCAAAAAATTGATTGCGCACATTATAGCAAACCCGATTACAAGACCGTCTGAAAGACTCTTATCATCGCTTCTTGTTTAGGGTATAGTATTAACGTATTGCCAGTCTTACAAAAGAGAGAAAATATGTTTAAACGCCCGGAAGAAATCATCGTCTTGATACTTGCCCTATTATGGGTCGTACTCAGCTACTACATTGCCGCCATCCTGATTTCAGATGCCTACACCATTCTCCTGATTACCGTACTGACTTTCGTTTGGGCGGCCATCTGTTTCCTTTTATGGCAACGCAACTTAAGCCGTCATATTTGGCCGCTGTTCCTCGGCAGCCTAGTTGCCTGTTGGTGGCCGTACTTCACTTGGCTTGCAAGCGATGTTCCCGAAGGTACATGGTATTCAGGCTGGACATTCAAATCCATTATTGCCCTGATTCCCGTTATTGCCGCTTATCTCTTCAAGTGGAAACGAAGCCGGAAAAACAAAATCTCCAATACCCTTGCCTGATACCTCGCGCCGTCTTTTTCAGACGGCGTTTTCCATATCTGACATAACGCTCAGACTGTCAACAATCCCAATAAAATGCTATACTCTTCACACGATTTAACACCCTAAAACAGGCCGTCTGAAAGACTTATCAAGATGATCAGCAAACAAGAATACCAAGCCCAAGCCGCACAAGGTTACAACCGCATTCCACTCGTTCAAGAGCTGCTTGCCGACTTGGACACACCGCTCTCAATCTACCTCAAACTTGCCAACAAGCCTTTCACCTACCTGCTCGAATCCGTTGTCGGTGGCGAACGCTTCGGCCGCTATTCCTTTATCGGCCTGCCTTGCAGCCACTATCTCAAAACCAGCGGCAAACATGTCGATGTGTATCAAAACGGCGAAATCGTCGAACAACACGACGGCAATCCCCTGCCCTTTATCGAAGCCTTCCACAACCGCTTCAAAACGCCCGAAATCCCAAGCCTGCCGCGCTTTACCGGTGGCCTGGTCGGCTACTTTGGTTATGAAACCATCTACAATTTTGAACATTTTTCCCACCGCCTGAAACATACGGCCAAAGCCGATCCGCTCGGTACGCCTGACATCCTCCTGATGCTCTCGCAAGAGCTTGCAGTAGTGGATAACCTAAGCGGCAAAATCTACCTGATTGTTTATACCGATCCGTCTCAGACCAACGGCTACGAACGCGCACGCGAACGTCTTGAAGACATCCGTACCCAGTTACGCCAAAGTTGCGCCATCCCACTTTCCCTCGGCAGCAAGCAAACTCAAGCGGTCAGCGAATTTGGAGAAGAACCTTTTAAAGCCTGCGTCAATAAAATCAAAGACTACATCTTTGCCGGCGACTGCATGCAGGTTGTCCCCAGCCAACGCATGAGCATGGAATTTACCGATAATCCGCTTGCCCTCTACCGCGCCCTGCGTACGCTGAACCCATCGCCGTATATGTTCTACTACGATTTCGGCGATTTCCATATTGTCGGCTCTTCGCCCGAAATCCTCGTCCGCCGCGAACGCGACGATGTCATCGTCCGCCCTATCGCCGGCACGCGCCTGCGCGGCAAAACACCAGCTGAAGACCTCGCCAACGAGCAAGACCTGCTGAGCGATGCCAAAGAAATTGCCGAACACGTCATGTTGATTGACTTAGGACGCAACGACGTCGGCCGTATCAGTAAAACCGGCGAAGTCAAAGTCACCGACAAAATGGTGATTGAAAAATATTCCCATGTGATGCACATCGTCTCCAACGTCGAAGGCCGTCTGAAAGACGGCATGACCAATATGGATATCCTCGCCGCTACCTTCCCGGCAGGCACACTTTCCGGCGCGCCTAAAGTCCGCGCTATGGAAATCATCGAAGAAGTCGAACCGAGCAAACGCGGCATCTACGGCGGCGCAGTCGGCGTATGGAGTTTCAACAACGACATGGACTTGGCCATTGCCATCCGCACCGCCGTGATTAAAAACAATACCCTCTTCGTCCAAAGCGGCGCAGGCGTAGTTGCCGACTCCGACCCAACCTCCGAATGGCAGGAAACCCAAAATAAAGCCCGCGCAGTAATACGCGCAGCACAAATGGTGCAAGAAGGGTTGGATAAATAATTTTCAGACGGCCTGCGCTCTGAAATGACTAAACAACAAGATTATGATACTCAACGAAAAACAACTAAAATCCATCAGCAAATTCCTCAGCTTTATCTTGCGTCATCATCCCGAGCAAATCGGTATTACTTTGGATAAAGACGGCTGGGTGGATATTGATACCCTACTGACGCAGGCAAACCATCCCGAGCGCGGCTTTACGGGCAATCCGCTGACATACGAAGTATTGTTGGAAGTGGTCGAAAACAACGATAAAAAACGATTTACGATTTCCGAAGACGGCAAACGCATCCGCGCGGCGCAAGGTCATTCGACGGCACAAGTTCAGGTTGAACACAAAGTGGCGACACCTCCTCAAATTTTGTATCACGGTACGGCTGAGCGGTCTGTGCCGTCTATATTGGAACAAGGACTGCATTCTGCCTCGCGCCATTTTGTCCATCTGTCTGCCGATGCCGAAACAGCCGTCAACGTCGGCTCCCGCCACGGCAAGCCGGTTGTATTGACCATCGACACTGTCGCCATGCTTGCGGCAGGACATCAATTTTATCTGGCGGACAACGGCGTATGGTTAACTGAAAACGTTCCGCCGCAATTTATCGGCAAACTTTAAAACATCAGGCCGTCTGAAACCCATAAACCCTTTTCAGACAGCCCGCAAACACCCTACCCAATTTCTTCATAAAGCGATTATCCATGAACACATCCCCCATCCTCCCTCCTGCTATGCTCGGCATTCTTGGCGGCGGACAATTAGGCAGAATGTTTACTGTTGCTGCCAAAACCATGGGCTACAAAGTAACTGTACTCGATCCCGACCCGAATGCGCCGGCAGCAGAATTTGCCGACCGTCATTTATGCGCGCCGTTTGACGACCAAGCTGCTTTGGAAGAATTGGCAAAATGCGCGGCGGTTACGACCGAGTTTGAAAACGTCAATGCCGACGCGATGCGTTTTCTCGCCAAACACACCAACGTTTCCCCCAGCGGTGACTGCGTTGCCATCGCGCAAAACCGCATTCAGGAAAAGTCATGGATACGCAAAGCAGGTCTGCAAACCGCACCATATCAAGCAGTTTGCAAAGCCGAAGACATCACTGAAGAAAGCGTACAATTTCTGCCCGGCATCCTGAAAACCGCTACTTTGGGCTATGACGGCAAAGGCCAAATCCGCGTAAAAACATTGGATGAACTCAAAGCCGCGTTTGCCGAACACGGCGGAGTGGATTGCGTTTTGGAAAAAATGGTGGACTTGCGCGGCGAGATTTCCGTTATCGTATGCCGTCTGAACAATGACAACGTGCAAACTTTCGACCCTGCCGAAAACATTCACGAAAACGGCATCCTCGCCTACTCCATCGTCCCAGCCCGACTGAGTGCCGACGTACAGCAACAGGCGCGGCAGATGGCACAGCGTTTGGCCGATGAGTTAAACTACGTTGGCGTATTGGCAGTAGAAATGTTTGTTGTCGGCGACACGCATGAATTGGTCGTCAACGAAATCGCGCCGCGTCCGCACAATTCCGGCCACCACACTATCGACGCCTGCGCGGCAGACCAATTCCAGCAACAGGTCCGCCTGATGTGTAACCTGCCTCCGGCTGACACCAAATTGCTGACTTCTTGCTGTATGGCGAATATTTTGGGTGACGTTTGGAAGGAAGACTGCAACGAACCCGAATGGCTGCCACTGCAAAGCAACCCGAATGCACATCTGCATCTTTACGGTAAAAAAGCCGCGCGCAAAGGCCGAAAAATGGGCCACTTTACCGTCTTGGCTAACGATGCGGACAACGCGTTCCAAACCGCACAAACCTTACATCAAAACCTGTAACCTTACCCACTTTTTTCAGACGGCCTTTGATTGCCAAAGGCCGTCTGAAATCAATTTTTCCGACCATCCGCCATGAGCCTTCTGACCATCCTCCGTCCGGCAACCGAAAAAGACTGCCAAGCCATACACAACGCCCATCTGCATGCCGTTCAATACGCCTGCATCCGCAGTTACGATGAAACCATTATGCACACATGGGAAAGTCTGCTCGACATCAACAGCTATTTGGAAACCATCTCCGATAAAAACAAAGCCTTGTGGGTGGTCGAATACAAAGGGCTGATTCAAGGTTTCTTCCAAGTAGATTTTAAAGAAGCACAACTGGACGCCTTATACGTCCATCCGCTCTTCCACAATCTCGGCTTGGGTACTGCCCTGCTCAGCCGCGCCGAAGAAATGGCACGAAATGCAGGCCTCAGCTTTCTCAAACTGTATGCCTCGCTCAATTCCGTGCCTTTCTATCGCCTCAATCGTTATGAGTCGCTCGGTACTGCCGTGTTACAGCTGAACAAAACCGTCCGCGTCGAATGCGAATTGATGCGCAAATACCTGTAATATTCCCCTTCTGCCGTTGCTTTTTTGAAAGAAACCGATGTCCCGAATTGCCGCCCTGCCCGACCATCTTGTCAACCAAATCGCCGCTGGCGAAGTGGTCGAACGCCCTGCCAACGCCTTGAAAGAAATTGTTGAAAACAGTATCGATGCAGGCGCAACAGCGATTGATGTCGAGCTGGCCGGCGGCGGCATCCGCCTGATTCGCGTCAGCGACAACGGCAGCGGTATCCATCCGGACGACATCGAGCTTGCACTACACCGCCACGCCACCAGCAAAATCAAAACCTTAAACGATTTGGAACACGTTGCCAGCATGGGCTTTCGCGGCGAAGGCTTGGCCAGTATCGCCTCCGTCAGCCGCCTGACTCTGACCAGCCGCCAAGACGGCAGCGCGCACGCGACCCAAGTCAAAGCTGAAGACGGCAAACTCAGCAGCCCCACCGCCGCCGCCCACCCCGTCGGCACCACCATCGAAGCTGCCGAACTCTTCTTCAACACCCCCGCGCGGCGCAAGTTCCTCAAATCCGAAAACACCGAATACGCCCACTGCGCCACCATGCTCGAACGCCTTGCGCTGGCGCATCCGCACATTGCCTTCTCGCTCAAACGCGACGGCAAACAAGTGTTCAAACTTCCTGCACAAAGCCTGCATGAACGTATCGCCGCCATTGTCGGCGATGATTTTCAGACGGCCTCATTGGAAATTGACAGCGGCAATGGCGCATTACGGCTCTATGGCGCGATTGCCAAACCGACTTTCGCCAAAGGCAAAACCGACAAGCAATACTGCTTCGTCAACCATCGTTTTGTCCGCGACAAAGTCATGCTCCATGCTGTCAAACAAGCATACCGCGACGTATTGCACAACGCACTGACGCCTGCTTTCGTCCTCTTTCTCGACCTGCCGCCCGAAGCCGTGGATGTCAACGTACACCCGACCAAAACCGAAATCCGCTTCCGCGACAGCCAGCAGGTGCACCAACTTGTGTTCCACACGCTCAACAAAGCACTTGCCAACACGCGCGCCGACTTGACCGAAAGCGTCAGCAACGCAGGCGAAGTGTTGTATGACATTACCGGCGTTACGCCTGCTCCAATGCCGTCTGAAAACGACAGCGAAAATCTGTTTGATAGCGCATCCAACTACCCGACAGGCAACAAACCCGATACACGCAATGCCTTTGGCTCATCAGGCAAAACCGCGCCCATGCCTTACCAAGCCGCGCGCGCGCCGCAACAACGCAGCCTGTCCCTGCGCGAAAGCCGCGCGGCAATGAATACTTACGCCGAGCTCTACAAAAAAACCGACGACATCGACCTTGAGTTAAGCCAATTTGAGCAGGCACGTTTCGGCAATATGCCGTCTGAAATGCCTCCCCAAAAAACAGATACGCCGCTTTCAGACGGCCTTCCCTCCCAATCCGAATTACCGCCGCTAGGCTTCGCCATCGCCCAACTCTTAGGCATCTACATCCTTGCCCAAGCCGAAGACAGCCTATTGCTCATCGATATGCACGCTGCCGCCGAACGCGTCAACTACGAGAAAATGAAACGCCAACGTCAGGAAAACGGCAACCTGCAAAGCCAGCGTCTGCTTATTCCCGTAACCTTTGCCGCGTCCCACGAAGAATGTGCCGCCCTTGCAGATCATGCCGAAACGCTGGCAGGCTTTGGATTGGAATTGTCCGACATGGGCGGCAATACCCTTGCCGTCCGCGCAGTTCCCGCTATGCTCGGCAAAGCCGACGTCGTTTCACTGGCCAAAGATGTATTGGGCGAACTCGCCCAAGTCGGCAGCAGCCAAACCATCGAGGAACACGAAAACCACATCCTCGCCACCATGTCCTGCCACGGCTCCGTCCGCGCCGGCCGCCAACTGACTTTGCCCGAAATGAACGCACTCCTGCGCGATATGGAAAACACACCGCGCAGCAACCAGTGCAACCACGGCCGTCCGACTTGGGTCAAACTGACTTTAAAAGAATTGGATGCGTTGTTTTTACGCGGACAGTAATGCCAATAAAAAGGCCGTCTGAAACTGCTTTCAGACGGCCTTTTTATTGATTGACCCTTAACGAATATCCATAGGTGCAAACGATTTCACGGTTTCATCGATTGCTTTAACACGGGTCAGGAAATCTTCCAATTGGGCAAGCGGCAATGCGCTTGGGCCATCGCATTTGGCTTGGTCGGGATTGGCATGAGATTCAAGGAACAAACCGGCCAATCGGGTTGCCATGCCGGCAAGCGCCAAGTCTAATACTTGGGCGCGACGGCCGCCTGACGCAGCAGCGCCGGATTCACGCGTTTGCAGGGAATGGGTTACGTCAAAAATAACGGGCAGGTTGTTACACGTTTTTTTCATCACGCCAAAGCCGAGCATATCCACCACCAAGTTGTCGTAGCCGAAGTTTGCGCCGCGTTCGCACAAAATGATTTGCTCGTTGCCTGCTTCTTGGAATTTCTCGACGATGTTTTTCATTTGAGACGGGCTGAGGAATTGCGGTTTTTTGATGTTGATGACATTGCCGGTTTTCGCCATTGCCACCACCAAATCGGTTTGACGTGCCAAGAATGCTGGCAGCTGGATGACATCGCAGACTTCGGCAACCGGCTGACATTGGTAAGGCTCGTGAACGTCGGTAATCACGGGAACGTTAAACTCGCGTTTCACCGCTTGAAAAATCTTCATGCCTTCGTCCAAACCCACACCGCGGAAAGAGTGAATGGAAGAGCGGTTTGCCTTGTCGAAAGAGGCTTTGAAAACGTAAGGGATGCCGAGTTTATCGGTTACTTTAACGTATTGCTCACAGGCTTTCAGCGTAGAGTCGAGGTCTTCAAGGACATTGATGCCGCCGAAAAGGGTAAAGGGCGCATCGTTGCTGACGGTGATGTTGTTGATTTGGATATTCACGGCAAAGCCTTTCAGATAAGTTGAATTTGGGAAACAGGCCGTCTGAAACATTTCAGACGGCCTTTGTTTGAATATTACAACACGGTGTGCGGTGGCTCATAAGAAATCACGTCGCGGATTTTATTGTTCTCATCGACGAGGACGACTTTCGGCTCATGCGCTGCAATTTCGGGTTCGGACAACATAACGTAAGACATGATAATCACGATATCGCCTTTTTGAACCAAACGCGCAGCCGCGCCATTCAAGCAAACGACGCCGCTGCCGCGTTCGCCGGGGATGGTATAAGTTTCAAGACGTTCGCCGTTGTTATTGTTGACGATGGCGACTTTTTCGTTAACGCAAATACCTGCCGCATCGAGCAGGTCTTGATCAATAGTAATGCTGCCGACGTAGTTGAGGTCGGCTTCGGTAACGGTGGCACGGTGGATTTTGCCGCCGAGCATGGTACGGAACATGGGTTTCCTTTTTGATTGTGGGTTGATTTGCGGTTTTAACTTCAGAGAAGTTAAAACCGCTGTTTGTGTGATTGAGGATTAGTTATTGGGAAAGTCTGATTCGTCGAACTCAGGTTCCGGGTCGCTTTGAAGGACTTTTCCGTTTAATTTCAACTCGCTGTTTTGCAGAGTCAGATGGGTTTTGACATTATCGTCTTCTAAGGTCAAATATTTTTCTCTTGCCATACTTTTGATGGTGCTGTCTACCATCAGGCGCAAGGTCTCGTTGATATCGTCGATGCTGGCACGGCCTGCGGCTTCATCTTCGGCATTGACGCTAAACAGGTTGCTTGCTTGGTTGACGGCGAGTTGTTCCAACAATTTTTGCGGTACGCTCATGTTGAAGTCGGCTTCGGTTTTCTTCAGCATATCGCCCAAATTGTTGAGGTCTTTGGCTGCCAAACCTTTAAACGCGAGTTTTCCGCTGACATCGACATCGCCATGAGGCATGGTAAATTTGAAAGTTTTGACGTTTAAAACCGGATTGTTGGTAAACAGGCCTGAAGCCTCGTTTTTGGCCGTCTGAATCAAGGAAGCCTGAATTTCTTCTTCGCTCATTTTCTTCACGGACACTTCGGCAATTTTGTTTTTCAATGCCAAAAGTGATGCCGCATCCAAATGCTCGGCAGCGACATTGATGTCCAGAGGGCCGTATTTGTCTTCGCCATAGGTCAGGCTTTCAAATTGGAAGCGGCCTTCGCTGTTGATGAATTTATCGACTTCTCCGGTCTGGGTATCGAAACGCAGTTTGCTGACTTCGATTTTAGACGGAGCAATCGTGCCGGTCGGATTGATGAATGCACCGATTTGCAGGTTAGTCACAAGGTTGACCAGTTCGTTCAACTTAACGTTGTAATCGATGTTTTCTTTCCATTGCAACAGGAATTTATCCAGCGTAATGCTGCTCTTGCCCAAAGAAAGTTTGGTCAAGCCGTCTTCCGTTTCGGATTGGAAGCGCAGGTTTTCCAAAGACACATCGCCTTTGTCGGCCAATTTGACTTGCAAAGACGGCGCAAGGTAATCGTGGCGATAGCTTTTGAAGCCTTGGCTGTAATCGGTATTGCCGCTAAAGCCTTTCCATTTGAGCTTGATACCGGAAAGCTCTTCATAATCAAAAGCGGGAATATTGAGGCTGAGTTTGCCGTCGCCGGAAAGGTAAACCGTATTGGTCATGGTCAACGGCGTTTGCTGGCCGAAGAAACGGTCCAAAATCTTTTTGGTTTCCGGATGGTATTGGAACTCAGTTTCCACATGGGCGCGCGTGCCGAAACCTCCGGCAAACGGGCCGTGTGTCACGTGGTTGATGACCGTAATCGGCTCTTGGAGGACGGTTTTCAAATTGTCCGGCAGATATTTTTGCGCATTTTGAAGCAGGGTCGGCTTGAGGCGGATGACGGTCGTCTCGGTTGAACTGAACCAGCCGCGATCGTATTGGTGGGATTCAACGGTCAGGAAACCGGATTCCTGCAACAGCTTTTGTTGCTCGGTCAGGCTTTCTTCCGCTTTGACACCAAGATAATAAGGCGTGCCGAGCGCAGCGGCGACAACAACGGCGGCAGTCGGGATAAGATACTTTTTCATCACTTCAAACAGATTAGGTTCAAAGCGTAAAGCATAGCATTTTTTAGCTGTTTTGTCTTATCCGCCGTTTCAGACGGCCTTTAGGTAAAGATTGTGATATTATGCAAACATAAACGATTTTTACACTTTTGGCAGGCCTTACCCTGTCTGCCAAAATGTCATTAAAGGTTTGCAAATGCTTTTATTCATTGATAATTACGACAGCTTCACCTACAACATCGTCCAATACTTTGCCGAATTGGGGCAGGAAGTTTTGGTTCGCTGCAACGATGAAATCACCATCGAAGAAATCGAAGCCCTGAAACCTCAATATCTGGTCATCGGCCCCGGCCCTTGTTCCCCTAAAGAAGCAGGCATTTCTGTTGCAGCCATGCAGCACTTTGCCGGCAGGTTGCCCGTCATGGGCGTGTGTCTCGGCCATCAAACCATGGGCGAAGCGTTCGGCGGCAATGTCGTGCGCGCGCAAACGATGATGCACGGCAAAGTCTCCCCCGTTTTCCATCACGGCACAGGCATGTTTAAAGACCTGCCCAATCCGGTCAACTGCACGCGCTACCACAGCCTGGCCATAGACCGCGCCACCCTACCCGACTGCCTCGAAATTACCGCGTGGACGGAAGACGGCGAAATCATGGGCGTACGCCACAAAGAATATGCCGTCGAAGGCGTACAGTTCCACCCCGAAGCCCTGCTGACCGAACACGGCCACGATATGCTGAAAAACTTCTTGGAAGAATTCAAAGACTATCGCCCGCAAAAATCTTAATGAAAGGCCGTCTGAAAGGTGTTTGACAGTGTTCAAACCACATTTTTCAGACGGCCTGAATCACATCGGACACGAACAAAGGAAAAATCATGATTACCCCTCAACAAGCGATTGAACGCCTCATCAGCAACAACGAACTTTTCTACGATGAAATGACCGACCTCATGCGCCAAATCATGAGCGGCCAAGTTCCGCCCGAGCAAATCGCCGCCATCCTGACCGGCCTGCGGATTAAAGTTGAAACCGTTTCCGAGATTACCGCCGCAGCCAGCGTGATGCGTGAATTTGCCACTAAAGTGCCGCTGGAAAACGCCGATGACTTGGTCGATATTGTCGGCACGGGCGGCGACGGTGCCAAAACCTTCAATATTTCGACGACTTCCATGTTTGTCGCGGCTGCGGCAGGAGCGAAAGTTGCCAAACACGGCGGCCGCTCCGTTTCTTCATCCAGCGGCGCTGCCGATGTCATGGAACAAATGGGCGCCAACCTCAACCTCAACCCTGAACAGGTTGCCCAAAGCATTCAGCAAACCGGCATCGGCTTTATGTTCGCGCCCAACCATCACAGCGCCATGCGCTATGTTGCCCCTGTCCGCCGTTCGCTCGGGTTCCGCAGCATCTTCAATATCTTAGGCCCGCTGACCAATCCAGCCGGCGCGGCAAACCAACTCTTGGGCGTGTTCCACATCGACTTGTGCGGCATTCTTTCCCGCGTATTGCAACAGCTTGGTTCCAAACATGTTTTAGTTGTGTGCGGCGAAGGCGGTTTGGATGAAATCACGCTGACCGGCAAAACCCGCGTTGCCGAACTGAAAGACGGCAAAATCACCGAATACGACATCAGCTCGGCCGATTTCGGCATGGAAGTCCGCCGCAATTTAGACGAAATCAAAGTCGAAAATGCGCAAGAATCCCTGCAAAAAATGAACGAAGTGCTGGACGGCAAAACCGGTGCCGCACGCGATATCGTCGTCCTCAATGCCGCCGCCGCGCTCTATGCAGGAAATGTGGTCGCTTCGCTGGCAGATGGCGTCAAAGCCGCTCAAGAAGCCATCGACTCCGGCAAGGCCAAAGCCAAAAAAGACGAATTTATCGAATTTGGCAAACAATTTGCCTAAACTTTAAAACCATAAACAAAGGCCGTCTGAAAAATCTTTCAGACGGCCTTTTATTCTTTAAATATTAAAATTTGCTTTTAATATCATTAATCAAGCCTTCAGCTTTTTCTTTGGCTTCTTCAGCCAAGTGTGCTACTTTCTCTTTGGCTTCATCGGCTAAAGCAGTTGCTTTTTCTTTAGCTTCTTCAAACAATTGCGAACCTTTTGCTTTACCTTCTTCTAAAGCGTCACTGGCTTTGCTTCCAATATCTGATGCTGCTTCTTTAACTTTGCCAACGCCTTGTTGAACCAAGCCCTCAGCTTCAAGTTTAGCATTGCCGGATACATCGCCAGCCACTTCTTTTACTTTACCGCTGATTTTATCTAATTCGCCGCTCATGGTCATACTCCTGGATTAAATATTGATAGGATGAGTGCTACATCACCTTATATCGGGGACTTCGCTTCAACTTTAAAGGCCGTCTGAAAGCCAAAACATGACAAAACGAGTTAAGTCAGGTTAATCCATCTGTTTCAATATCGCTTCGGCTACTGCCTCGCCTATCATCTTACTGCCGAACTCATTGAAATGAAGCCCGTCACACAGCATCACATCAGTCAAGTCCTGCTCAAACATCAGACTGTATAAATCATTGACGGCAAAGCCATATTGCCTTGCCAAATCCTCCGCCACACGGTTATAGGCCTTCAAATCAGCCAGATAGCGGCGCGAGGGTTTGACGATATTGTGTACGCTTTCCAAAAACGGCGTACTGCTCGCCCAAATAATTTTTGCCCCTGTCTGTTTCAGATAATCGAAAATTTGGGTCAGGTTGTTGCGGTAGGTTTCTATATCGGCCACCGGCTCATTACAGCCTTGATTGTGGCGGATGTCGTGCAAACCGCAGTTGATGTGGATAATGTCTCCCGCAGTCACGCCCTCTATCCATTGCCCGATATGCTCTAACACATCATGCGACGAACGGCAGTTTTCCGATGGAGAAACAATATCCGCCTCAGGCAAAGCGGCGCGCGTGTAAGGCTCCGAAGCAAGCCGCACGGAGTCGCCGATTAAGTAAACGGTCATTTTTGTTCTCCTCCCTTTATTTGAACAAATACTAAGGCCGTCTGAAATATCACTTATATTATTATAAGAGTGCTATTTCAGACGGCCTTAACTTCAGTCAAGTTTTATTGTTAAATCATAAATTAACGCTGACTGTTTTTATAAAAATCAATTAATTGCTTGGCCTGCAACATGGGCAGCCCAAAACGGTCGCTCACGGCTTTCAAATCCTTCCATTCCTGACCGGTCAGATTTTGCCCAACCCATTTGAGGTTTTCCGGATTGCTTTTGATTTTCTCAAAATACGCCTGCTTGCGTTTCCAATTGCGCGACCACACCAGAAACATGGTAAAAATACATAAAACAATCAATACAATATTGGTAAACAACATCATGTCCATACGACATACTCCCGCTTGAGTCTCGAAATCAGAAAATATGGATTAAAGGCCGTCTGAAAAACAGTCTTCAAACGGCCTCAGCGTGACGCTCAACGTTGCATTTCCATCATTAACGCCTGGCAAGCGGATTCGTTTTCCAAAGCACAAGATTCGCTCAGTTGGTTTAAACGGCTGTCGCGGTCTGGTGTATTGCCTTGCGCCATCTCTGCTTTAGTTTCTTCAAGATTGGTACAGGCATTTTCATAACCGCCTTTACAGGCCCGTTCGTAGAGTTTGACCGCGGCGGCATAATCCATGCCCAAACCGCTGGACGGATTAAGATACAGATTACCCAAAACATTGCAGCCGCGCATATTGCCGCCATCACAAGCTTTTTTCAGAAACGGATAAGCATTAGCAGGCGCTTCAAGATAATCGCGCGTCCAAATGGCTGCAGTGACGCAACTTTCCAGATTGTTCCGATTGCATTCCCGTATCAGCTTATCGTGCTGCTTCTCGCTGTAATCCTCAGCCTGCACGCTAAACGCAGTGGCAACCAATGCCAAGCCAAACAATAAACGAAGTGTTTTCATCTGATTATTCCTTCAAAAATACTTGATGACAGGCCGTCTGAAAAAACAGTCTTCAGACGGCCTTTATATTATTACTCAATATTCACCCGTTTCAGGCGCAAGGCATTACCCAATACCGAAACCGAGCTTGCCGCCATTGCCGCGCCTGCGATGACGGGGTTTAAAAAGCCGAGTGCGGCGAGCGGAATGCCCAAGATATTGTAGAAGAAGGCGAAAAACAGGTTTTGCTTGATGTTTTTCAAAGTCGCCTGCGATACCAACAGGGCATCGGCGAGTTGGTTGACCGAATGCTGCATCAGCGTGGCGGATGCGGTGTGTTCGGCAACGTCCGCTCCGCCTTTCATGGCGAAGCTGACGTTGGCGGCGGCGAGCGCGGGGGCGTCGTTGATACCATCGCCGACCATCGCCACGGTTTTGCCGGCGGCTTTGAGTTTCTGTACTTCGGCGGCTTTGTCGCGCGGACTCATATTGCCGAAGGCGTGTGCGATACCCAGTTGTTTGGCGACGTATTCGACCGTGCCTTGGTTGTCGCCGCTCATGATGTAAACATCGATATTGTGTTTTTTCAGACGGCCTATGGCTTCGGCGGTATCGGCTTTCAGCGCGTCGGCAAGTGCGAATGCGCCGATGGGTTTGTTATCGACCGAGACTGCAACAATGCTTGCAATGTCCCAAACGCCGTCTGAAAACTTCGGCAAGGTCAGTTCGGCAAATTCGGATTTGCCCGCTTTCACCAAACCCACTCCTTCGACTTCGGCGGTAATGCCTGCACCGACAACGGTTTGCGCGTTTTGTGCGGCGGGAATATCCAAGCCGCGCGCTTGGGCAGCAGAAACGATAGCGCGGGCAAGCGGATGAGCGGCGTTTTGTTCAACGGCGGCGGCGATGCGGTACAAAGCGTCTTCGTCAAAGCCACTGTCGGGAACGCAATAAACGGCGGCAACCTGCGGTTTGCCTTCTGTCAGCGTGCCGGTTTTGTCCAGCACGACGGCATCAACGTGGGCGGCTTCTTCCATTGCCGCCGCGTCTTTAAACCAAATGCCGTGTTTCACTGCTTTGCCCATGCCCACCATAATCGCGGCTGGCGTCGCCAGACCGAGCGCGCACGGGCAGGCAATCACCAAAACGGCAACGGCGTGCATCAGTGCAACCGTCCAATCGCCTTTCACCAGCCAAGTGGCGATAAAAGTCAAAAGCGCGATGCCCACGACGGCAGGCACGAACACCGCCGCCGCTTTATCGGCCACACGCGCAATCGGTGCTTTGCTGCCTTGTGCTTCAGAAAGCGCGTTCATCATGTCGCCGAGCAAGGTTTGGCTGCCGAGCTGCGTGGCGCGGTACACCACGCTGCCTTCGGTCATCAGCGCGCCCGCCAACACTTTGCCGCCCGCCTTTTTCTCTTCGGGGTTGGATTCACCGGTAAGATGGCTCTCGTCCGCCCAACCGCTGCCGCTTTCAATGATGCCGTCGGCGGCAATGCGTTCGCCATGGTTGGCGCGGATAAGGTCGCCGATTTGCACTTGGTCGATGGGAAGCTGTTTCCATTCTCCATTGCGTTGCACGTTGACTTGAGTAGGCGTGAGTTTGAGCAGCAAGCCCAAGCTGTTCAGGCTGGATTTTTTGGTGCGGTGTTCCAAAAATTTGCCCAGCGACACAAAACCAATCACCATCACGCCTGCTTCAAAATACACATGCGCCATGCCGTGCGCCGCGTGCGGGCTGAAAAACAGCATATAGACGGAATACAGATAAATCGATACCGTGCCGATGGTAACCAGTACGTCCATATTCGCCAGCCCGCCTTTAATGCTCGCCCACGCGCTTTTGTAAAACGGGATGGCCAGCCAAAGCTGCACCACGCTTGCCAGCACAAACTGCCATACAGGTGGAATCATCCAATCGTACCATCCGACCATCATGCCTACCATACCGATTAAGAACGGGATGTTGATGGCCAGTAAAAGCCACAGCCTCCAGCCGATATGGTGTTCTGCTTCAGGTTGCGGCAATGTATCTTCCGTTTTTTCCTTCGCGCCGTAGCCGGTTTTCTCAATAATTTTGGCGATGTCGGCTGCGGAGGTTTTGCTGTCGTCAAACGTAACCTGCGCTTCCTCGCTGGCAAAGTTCACCCCTGCCGATTCGACAAAATCTTTTTTGTTCAACACTTTTTCAATACGCGAAGCGCAGGCCTGACAGGTCATGCCTTCGATTTGGAAACGGACTTTTTGTTGCATGGCAAAGCCTCCTATTGATTGTTTGGTGGGTGTTTTTCGTGTTTATATATTACCAAACGAAAACGACATAATGGCAAAAAGTAAGTTATCAAGAGATAAAGACCGTCTGAAGCGTTTCAGACGGCCTTTTCAAAATACGCTTATCGGTTACAAAGCCACATCGTAGCCGCCGTCTTCTACGGCATCAATCAGCGCATCGGTATCTGTCTTGCTTTCATCAAAAGTAATCACTGCATTTTTGTTTTCCAAGCTGACTTCTGCTTTTTCCACGCCTTCTACGCCTTCCAAAAGACGGGTTACGCTTTTCACGCAGCCGCCGCAGGTTATGCCGTCGATGTTTAATGTGATGGTTTGCATAGGGTTTCCTTTCTGTTGGAATGAGGCTGAGGTTTTAAAGCCCGTTGCAGCCAAAGCTTTCAGGTAACCTGAAATGATGGGTCTGCTCTTGCTTTCCCGCTAAGTGCCGCCACTATAAAGCTTTACCCGAAGTAAAGGTCAAGCATCATGATGAACATCAGCCAGGCCGCGGCCGAGAGCGGCCTTTCCGCCAAACAAATCCGCGACTACGAAAAGCACGGCCTAATCGCCCCGGCCACGCGCAGCGAAGCGGGCTACCGCCGCTACGGACAGGCCGACCTTGTCCGGCTGCGCTTTATCCGCCATGCGCGGGAAGTGGGCTTTTCGCTGCCGCAGATCGGGCAGCTTTTGAGCCTGCAACACAACCCGCAGCGTACCAGCCGCGAAGTGAAAACGCTCACCGCGCGGCACATCGCCGAGCTGGAAGCCAAAATCGAACGCTTGCAGGGCATGGTGGCTGAGCTGCAACGTTGGCACGATGCCTGCACGGGAGACGACTTCCCGGATTGTGCGATTTTGGCCGGGCTGGAGGAGCGTTAGGCGGCTTGGGCAGAATAGAAACAGGCTACCTGAAAAGTTTCAGGTAGCCTTAGTCGGCCGCTAACGGTTTGGTACAGGCCTCGTCGTAATACGGCAGCCACTTGCCGCCGCTTTGCTTCAGATATGCGCGAAAACTTTTGTTTACCCGTGTGGCGGTGTAATCCAAATAATGGCAAAAAGTAAGTTATCAAGAGACAAAGGCCGTCTGAAGCGTTTCAGACGGCCTTTATTCAAAAATACGCTTATCGGTTACAAAGCCACATCGTAGCCGCCGTCTTCTACGGCATCAATCAGCGCATCGGCATCCGTCTTGCTTTCATCAAAAGTAATCACTGCATTTTTGTTTTCCAAGCTGACTTCTGCTTTTTCCACGCCTTCTACGCCTTCCAAAAGACGGGTTACGCTTTTCACGCAGCCGCCGCAGGTCATGCCGTCGATATTGAGGGTAACTGTTTGCATTTGTATTTCCTTTCATTCAAACAAAGATAATTGCCAAACACTTTACTCCTTACGCAAACAGCTTGCAAATTCTTTATTAAGGCCGTCTGAAAAATGCAGATAGGCGTACAATAACGCCTTTTGCTTCATCAAACGGACATAATAATGACTTCAACATTCAAACAATGGGTTAGCGTATGCGCGCTGGCGGTGGGTGCGTTTATTTTCAATACTACCGAATACATTCCGATTGCGCTTTTGAGCGACATCGGTCAAAGCTTTGGCAAAGCGGCAACGGAAGTGGGCATGATGATTACGGTGTATGCGTGGATTGTTGCGCTCCTATCGCTGCCGCTGATGCTGATGACGAAAAACATCGAACGGCGCAAATTATTGCTGATGCTGTTTGCACTGTTTGCGCTGTTTCACGCGCTGTCGTTCTTTTCTTGGAACTTCAACATCCTCTTGGTCAGCCGTATCGGGATTGCGCTGACACACGCGGTCTTTTGGTCGATTACGGCTTCTTTGGCGGTACGGCTTGCGCCCACCGGCAAAACCAATCAGGCTTTGGGCCTGCTCAGTACGGGTACGGTTTTGGCCATGGTTTTGGGCATTCCGCTGGGGCGCGTGGTCGGGCAATACTTCGGCTGGCAGCTCAGCTTCCTGCTGATCGGGGTTTGCGCTGCCGGCGTAATGCTGGTGTTGGCCAAAAACCTGCCTGCTTTACCCAGCCAAAATACCGGCTCTTTAAGCAGCCTGCCGAGTTTGTTCAAACGCCGCAACCTGATGTTGCTTTATGCCATGACGGTGTTGATTATTACGGCACATTTCACGGCATACAGCTATATCGAGCCTTTTGTGTTGCAAGTTGGCGGATTTAAGGCTGAACAAGTCACCATCGTTTTGAGCCTGTACGGTTTGGCAGGCTTCGCCGCTTCTTATCTGTTTGGCAAATGGTTTGCCAAATCGCAACGTTTGTTTATGCTCGGCGCAGTGGCAGTCATCCTGCTCTCTGCCCTGCTGCTTCTGCCGTTTGCCTCTTTCCCGTATGCGGTGTACGCGCTGGTGTTTATTTGGGGCGTGGCCATCGTCATTGTCAGCTTGGGCATGGTGTCGAAAGTCTTGGCATTTGCCTCGGATGCAACTGATGTGGCCAACTCGATTTATTCAGGTTTGTACAACGTCGGTATCGGCGGCGGTGCGCTTTTGGGACATTATGTAACCGTCTGGTTCGGCCTTTCCAATATCGGCATTGCCGGAGCTTTGCTGGCGGCGGCAGGTCTGGCCGTTTGCGGCTTGTTGTTTAAGGAACAAGACAATCTGACGCAAAACGTTTAAATCCATATAAATCAGGATGGTATTACTGACCCGGCCGTAATTTTGGCAGTTTTACCGATTTGTCCTGATGCTTATTAACCCACGATGGGTCTTCATTTCGCCGGATAAGCAGTTTTCTTGCTGCTTATCCGGTTTTCATTTCATTTTTAAAAAATAATTTACAATTTGTTTACACTACATCAAATTACAAATATACTGTCGCCTATTAGGCCGTCTGAACGTACGGCTGAAAAGAAAAACCAATCATGTTTCAGAGGAATACATCATGGACTTAAACGCCAAGGATAAGACTCAGCATCCTGAGAACGTCGAGCTTCTCAGTGCACAGAAGCCGATTACCGACTTTAAAGGACTGCTGACGACCATTATCTCTGCTGTTGTCTGCTTCGGCATTTATTACATCCTTCCCTACAGCCCCGATGCCAACAAAGGTATCGCGCTGTTGATTTTTGTTGCGGCACTTTGGTTTACCGAAGCCGTACATATTACCGTTACCGCACTGATGATCCCTATCCTTGCCGTTGTACTCGGCTTCCCGGATATGGACATCAAAAAAGCGATGGCCGGTTTCTCCGACCCGACGATTTACATCTTCTTCGGCGGTTTCGCACTTGCCACCGCACTGCACATGCAACGTCTCGACCGTAAAATCGCCGTCAGCCTGTTGCGCCTGTCCCGCGGCAATATGAAAGTTGCCGTGCTGATGCTGTTTGCCGTTACCGCCTTCCTGTCTATGTGGATCAGTAACACTGCGACTGCCGCGATGATGTTGCCTTTGGCAATGGGTATGATGAGCCACCTCGACCAAGAAAAAGAACGCAAAACCTACGTTTTCGTCCTGCTCGGTATCGCCTACTGCGCCAGTATCGGCGGCTTGGGCACCGTGGTCGGTTCTCCGCCGAACATGATTGCCGCCAAAGCGCTGAACTTGGACTTCGTCGGCTGGATGAAGCTCGGCCTGCCGATGATGCTGTTGATTCTGCCGCTGATGCTGTTCTCCATGTACGTCATCCTCAAACCTAATTTGAATGAGCGCGTGGAAGTTAAAGCTGAATCTATCCCTTGGACTTTGCACCGCGTGATTGCGCTGTTGATTTTCTTGGCCGCAGCCATCGCTTGGGTATTCAGCTCCAAAATCAAAGCCGCATTCGATATTTCCAACCCTGATACCGTTATTGCCCTGATTGCCGCCGTTGCCGTCGTCGTATTCGGCGTGGCGCAATGGAAAGAAGTTGCCCGCAATACCGACTGGGGTGTATTGATGCTCTTCGGTGGCGGTATCAGCTTGAGCGCATTGCTGCAATCTTCCGGCGCATCTGAAGCTCTGGGTCAGCAAGTTGCTTCCACGTTCTCCCATTCTCCTGCATTGCTGGTGATTTTCGTGGTTGCCACCTTCATCATCTTCCTGACTGAGTTCACCAGTAACACAGCTTCCGCCGCCCTGCTTGTGCCTATTTTCGCCAGCATCGCCGCGCAAATGGGTCTGCCCGAACAAGTCTTGGTATTCGTCATCGGTGTCGGCGCATCTTGTGCCTTCATGTTGCCGGTTGCCACACCGCCTAACGCGATTGTGTTCGGTACAGGCTTGATTAAGCAACGCGAAATGATGAATGTCGGCTTATTGCTGAATATCCTCTGCGTGGTATTGGTTGCTCTGTGGGCTTATGCTGTACTGATGTAAACCATCGACTAAGTAACAAGGCCGTCTGAAAGAATATTTTTCAGACGGCCTTGAAGTTTCTCGTTCAGACACAATTTAACGAATGATTCAAAACCGGATTCTAACGAAAGGAAACCCATGATTATCCTGCACACCAACAAAGGCGACATCAAAATCGAACTCGATTTCGACAAAGCCCCCGTTACTGCTAAAAACTTCGAGCAATACGTTAAAGACGGCTTCTACGACGGCGTAATCTTCCACCGCGTCATCAAAGGCTTCATGATTCAAGGCGGCGGCATGGATGAAAACATGAACGAAAAAGAAACCCGTGATCCGATTCAAAACGAAGCGTCCAACGGTTTGCCTAACGAAAAATACACCATCGCCATGGCGCGTACTTCCGATCCTCATTCTGCCAGCGCGCAATTCTTCATCAACACTGCCGACAACGCTTTCCTGAACTTCCGTTCTAAAGAGCTGTACGGCAAAACCGTTGTCCAAGACTGGGGCTATGCCGTATTCGGTAAAGTCGTTGACGGTTTTGACGTTGTCGATGCCATCGAAGGCGTTTCTACCAAACGTCACGGCTACCATGACGACGTACCGAGCGAACCTGTCATCATCACTAAAGCCGAAGTGGTTTAATTGATTTGATTTCCCATAAAAACAGCCTGCCCGAATTAAAAACGGACAGGCTTTTTTTCAATAATGACGCATACCATCACACATCATAAGTACCGACCACGCATGCCGAATCCAAAACATGGCCCTGCATGGCAAAATGCAGCTCATTAAAGCGGAAACCGCGCGGCAAATCCAAAACGGTATCCAGCGCGTACACAATCAGTTCATAACGATGGCGGTTGTTCGGTGGTGCCATACCGCCATAAAAAGAAGCCTCTTCGATTTCAAATTTACCCAACGCGCTCGCCCAAGTGTTCGCACCCTGTGTGAAATCTGTTGCAGAAATACTTTCATTTTCTGCCACGGAAGTACGTTTCAAATCCGAAATCAACCAATGCGTCCATACGAAACCCGATGCCGAAATGGCATCTTTGTCTTCCAACACCACGGCAAACGATTTTGTTCCTTCAGGCGCATCTTCAATTTCAAAAGGAATCGAATAAGAAGGCATACCGCTCGGGCTGAACTGACTGCCGCGCTTGCCGTATTTGTCTTCAAATTCGCCGTTGACAATAGCTTTACTGCTGACTTTCATCTTATATCTCCCAATAGTAGGTTTATTCATTCTAACAAACACCAAGGCCGTCTGAAAGATACTGCCGTTTTCACTTTCCCGATGTCGCATTTTCAGACGGCCTCAAGCAATATTCACAATTCGATCAAACACATTTGACATTCCATAGTATAATCCGCCGCATGAAAACTACACAGGATACGCATTATGGATTGGAAAGGTCGTGAACAAAGCCAAAACGTAGAAGATCGCCGCGGAAGCCGTGGCGGCAGCGGTGGCGGCAAAACGCCGGGCATACTCGGCATTATCGTGGTTTTGGTCGGCGCATATTACGGCGTAGATTTGAGCGGTTTGGTTGGCGGCTCATCTTCGATGGGCATCCCTACCCAGCAAGCCTCCCGACTCGACAGCCAACAAGAAGCCGAATTGAACGAACTGTCCCGCGTTGTCCTTGCCGATACGGAAAAAGCATGGAGCAAATATTTCCAACAACACGGCCAACGCTATACACCGGCAACCATGGTGTTGTATGAAGGCGGTACGTCCACCGCCTGCGGTACGGGCCAATCTGCCATGGGTCCGTTTTACTGTCCGGGCGACCAAAAAGTTTATTTGGATTTGAGCTTCTATGAAGACATGCGCACCAAGCTCAAATCCGCCAGCGATGCTGCATTTGCCTACGTTATTGCCCACGAAGTCGGCCATCACGTTCAAAACCTGCTCGGCATCCTGCCTAAAGTCCACAAAATGCAACAACAAGTCGGCAAAAAAGAGGCCAATGCCCTTTCCGTCAAACTCGAATTGCAGGCCGACTGTTTCGCCGGTATTTGGGGACACTACGCCGTCAACAACAATATCTTCAAAGCAGAAGACATTCAAAAAGCGATGCTGGCCGCTGAATCTGTCGGCGACGACCGCTTGCAGAAACAGGCTCAGGGCTATGTCGTTCCCGACAGCTTTACCCATGGCTCGTCCGAAGAACGCATGACTTGGCTCAAGCGCGGCTTGGAAAGCGGCGACATCAACCAGTGCAACACTTTCAACAATTGATTCGTCCAAGCAACACTGTTCTTTGATGTAACGACAAAAGGCCGTCTGAATTCTTCAGACGGCCTTTTAGCCGTGTTAGAATAAGCCCCATTATTTCCCCTTAAATTTAAAGGAAATCCACATGGCAAATATCGCCCGCGACATTTTCAAAGCCTACGACATCCGGGGCATCGTCGGTAAAACCCTGACCGACGAAGCTGCCTACTTAATCGGTAAAGCCATTGCCACCAAAGCCTCCGAAAAAGGCATTACCCGCATCGCACTCGGTCGCGACGGCCGTTTGAGCGGTCCCGGCCTGATGGCACAAATTCAACGCGGTTTTACAGACAGCGGCATCGACGTCCTCAACGTCGGCATGGTTGCCACCCCTATGCTCTACTTCGCAGCCATCAACGAATGCGGCGGCAGCGGCGTAATGATTACCGGCAGCCACAATCCGCCTGATTACAATGGTTTCAAAATGATGCTGGGTGGCGACACGCTCGCAGGCGAAGCCATTCAAGAACTTTTAGCTATTGTTGAAAAAGACGGTTTTGTTGCTGCCGACAAACAAGGCAGCGTAACCGAAAAAGACATCTCCGGCGAATACCACAACAACATCGTCGGCCACATCAAGCTCAAACGCCCGATGAAAATCGTGATTGACGCGGGCAACGGTGTCGGCGGCGCATTTGCAGGCAAACTCTACAAAGGCTTGGGCAATGAAGTGACCGAACTTTTCTGCGAAGTGGACGGCAACTTTCCTAATCACCACCCCGACCCTTCCAAACCGAAAAACCTGCAAGACCTCATTGTCGAGCTCAAAAACGGCGATGCCGAAATCGGCTTGGCATTTGACGGTGATGCCGATCGCTTGGGCGTGGTCACCAAAGACGGCAACATCATCTATCCAGACCGCCAACTGATGCTTTTCGCGCAAGACGTGTTGAGCCGCAATCCTAAAGCCAAAGTGATTTTCGACGTCAAATCCACCCGTCTGCTTGCGCCTTGGATTAAAGAACACGGCGGTGATCCTGTCATGGAGAAAACCGGCCACAGCTTCATCAAATCCACCATGAAAAAAACCGGCGCACTGGTTGCCGGCGAAATGAGCGGTCACGTTTTCTTTAAAGAACGCTGGTTCGGCTTCGACGACGGCATGTATGCCGGCGCACGCCTCTTGGAAATCCTGTCTGCCTTCGACAATCCGTCCGAAGTATTGAACAAGCTGCCGCAAAGCATTTCCACTCCGGAACTCAACATCGACCTGCCGGAAGGCAGCAACGGCCACAAAGTGATTGAAGAGTTGGCTGCCAATGCCAAGTTCGAAGGTGCGACCGAAATCATCACCATCGACGGCTTGCGCGTTGAATTCCCTGACGGCTTCGGCCTGATGCGTGCTTCCAATACCACGCCGATTTTGGTATTGCGTTTTGAAGCGGATACGCAAGAAGCGATTGAACGTATCCAAAACCAATTCAAAGCAGTCATTGAAAACAATCCAGCATTGAAATGGCCGCTGTAAGGGTTTAGGCTAAAACAAAAGGCCGTCTGAAAATCATTTCAGACGGCCTTTAATATTAAACATTGATTATTTAAAGTTTGGAAACCAAGAATATCCCGGCTTAGTTATCCGACTTGCGCCAACTGTTGACGCATTTCATCGATAACGGCTTTGTAATCCGGTTTGCCAAAAATCGCCGAACCGGCCACAAACGTATCCGCACCTGCCGCCGCAATTTCAGCAATATTGTCTGTCTTCACGCCGCCATCGACTTCCAAGGCGATATGGCGGCCGCTTTGCCGTTCATACTCGTCCAACATCTCGCGCACTTTGCGGATTTTCACCAGCGTATTCGGGATAAAGCTTTGTCCGCCAAAGCCAGGGTTGACCGACATCAGCAACACCATATCCAGTTTGTCCAAAACGTTTTCCAGAATATTGACCGGCGTAGCAGGATTCAATACTAAACCTGCCTGACAGCCGTATTCTTTAATCAAACCCAAGCTGCGGTCGATGTGGCGGCTGGCTTCCGGATGAAAGGTAATGATATTGGCACCGGCTTTGGCAAACGCATGAATCAAATCGTCCACCGGCTCAACCATCAAATGCACATCGACCGGCACGGTTGCATACGGTTTCAAAGCCGCGCAAACCATAGGGCCGAAAGTCAGATTCGGCACATAATGATTGTCCATCACATCAAAATGAATCAAATCCGCACCGGCGCGGATAACTTCGGCAACCTCTTCGCCCAAGCGGGCAAAATCGGCAGACAAAATACTGGGGGCAATACGGTAGTCGGTCATGTTTATTCTCCTAAAGTGTGTTCCTTTTGTTATATACCTAGAAATTAAACTATCTTTTATATTTTACTGTAAACAAAGGCTGTTCTAAATTCCAAGGCAAATTTTGTTCAGAAAATATTTTTTCTATTTTCTGAACAAAAATCTCCCACCTAGGATCATTCTCATCAAACTCTTCATATCCGATTAAACAACAATCCTGGCAAATAGATTTTAATTTATCAGTGCCCTCTAACATTTCTGTTGTCCAAATATCCCTTTCTTGGCATGACATTTCATTATTATCAGCAAATGATGTAAGTTCTATATTAGCAATAATCGAAAACTCATGTTCCAAAGAGTTCAATTCCCCAGAAGGAAAGTCTAAATCAATTAATGACTCTAATAAACCACACTTTATAGCTCTATAAACAAACTCAATACCGACCTGAAATAAATATTTTCTATTTTCAAGATTCATATCTAATGTCATAGGGAAAAAGTTAGATATCCCAAGCTCAATATCAGAACACCATTGCAATTTCTCATACATATTAAACAAATAACTTTGCTTTAACATTACTTAACCTCACTTTTTACTGGGAATTTTAGTTTTAATGAAACTTCATTATTCTGTTGTAGTAAAGCTGATGTCATTATCGCATTTTTAACCCTATGTTGTATGCCGCCGACAACATCTCTGCCGTCATTTTTATGAATTTACATTTCATATACATTAATGAAACTTATAATCACATAGTAAGACTTTGAAAATAAATTATTAGATTACATACATGTGCAAAAAAATCTAACATCATTAACAAAAGTTAACTGCATTGATACTGCCTTTCACACGCTTATCGGTTATATTTCCAAACCTGATGAAACATTAGGAAGACACCGTGTCTGTTGCACTTTCCCGCTATCCGACTTTTATTTTCTTAGCACTCGCCCTACTCTGTTCCAGCCTGCCTGCACACGCCGGTCCGTTTCTGGCCACTTTGGACGACTTCCACCCGAATTGCGACATCCGACAGCTTAATTTGTCCGCCGACCAACACGCCGCCCTGCGCCGCCTGCGTACTGACTTCAAACAAATCAACGATAAAGCCTACCGCAAAACCGTACGCTCCGACCGCAACCGCCGTCAAACCATCATCAAAATCCTCTCCGGCGACTCATTCGACTCAAACGCCGCCCGCGATTATGTTGAAAACCGCTACCTCTCCAGCATGGACTATGCGGTAGATGAAATGGAAATCCAATACCGCCTCTATCATCTGCTCAATCCGCGCCAGCGCCAGCAATGGTTGTCTTCATGCTTGCGCTGATGGATAAATAAAAATATAAAAAGGCCGTCTGAAACCATATTCAGACGGCCTTTGCTTTTTCAGCCTTAATCCAACACTCTTTCTTCCGGCAACCGACCTGCCCAGTCGCAGGCAAACTGCCATGCCGAGCGGCCTGAACGGCTGCCGCGCATTTGCGCCCATTGCAACGCGGCTTGGCGCGCCGTATCGTCAAAAGGCACATTGAAATCGTCCAACCAGTTGGCAACAGCGGTCAGATAATCGTTTTGGTCGAAAGGATAAAAACTCAGCCATAAGCCGAAGCGGTCGGAAAGGGAGATTTTCTCCTCGACGGCCTCTTTCTGATGAATTTCACCGCGAGTGCCCGTCGTACCGCCGTTTTCATCCATGTATTCGGGAATTAAATGACGACGGTTGGATGTGGCATAAACCAAAACATTGGTGCAACGTTGCGACAGTCCGCCGTCTAAAGCAGTTTTCAAGGCTTTATAGGTCTCATCACCGCTTTCAAACGACAAATCATCGCAGAAAACGATAAATTTCTCGGGACGCTCGGACAACAGCGTCAACAAAGCCGGCAAACTGATCAAATCGCTTTTATCCACCTCAATCAGCCGCAGGCCGCGCTCAGCGTATTCGTGCAACAACGCTTTAACCAAGGAGGATTTCCCCGTACCGCGCGCGCCGGTCATCAAGACATTATTTGCAGGACGGCCTGCCAAAAATTGCTCGGTATTGCGTTTCAGCCTGTCGGTTTGCGAACCGACTGCCGCCAATCTGCTCAAAGGAAACGTATGCGGACGCGGCAGGCTTTCCAAAATGCCTTTTTTACCCACGCTGTGCCAACGGTAGGCTAAAGCACGCCAGTCGGTTTTACCGGCTTCGTCAGGCAGGATTAAATCCAGACGGTTTAAAACGGAATTCGCTTTTTTCAAAAAATTGGATAATTTCATTTTGGCTTTCTTTTTTTCAGACGGCCTTTTGTGCCAATACACGCATCACGGTATCGACAACGGCTTGGGTTTGCGGATCGATTTCAATATTGATGAGGTCGCCTTCTTTGCGGCTGCCAAACAGGGTACGATCCAAAGTCTCCGGAATCAGGTGTACGCAAAATTCGCTGTCGCTGACTTCGCCTATGGTCAGGCTGCAACCGTCCAAACCGACAAAGCCTTTGGTCAGGATGTAGGGTTTGAGGTTTTCCGGCAGCTCAAACCAGACTGTGCGGTTGAACTCGCTGGATTCGATACGGGAAATTCGGGTAACCGCCATCACATGGCCGCTCATCACATGACCGCCGATTTCATCGCCAAACCGCGCCGCGCGTTCCAAATTGACACTGTCACCAACTTTCAAGCTGCCGAGATTGGTTTTGCGTAAGGTTTCGTCCATCAAATCAAAGCTGACTTTGTTGCCGTCGATTCGGGTAATGGTCAGGCAGCAGCCATTGTTGGCAACAGAGGCGCCGGTTTGCAGATTGTCGGCGATTTCGGGGGGCAGCTCGACAGTGTGGGTACGAAAGTCGGGCGAAGGTTGGGCGATGTCTGTAATTTTGCCCATGCCTTGTACGATGCCTGTAAACATGATGTCTTCTTTCCGATGGTACGATAAGGCGGATATTGTAGCATTTTCCAGGCACAAAGGCCGTCTGAAAGCGGTGATGGCGATGGTTTGGGGTATAATCGGTTTTTTATTTCCGCAGCCCGATCATGCTCAGCTACCGCCACGCCTTCCATGCCGGCAACCATGCCGATATGCTCAAGCACTTTACCCTCTTCCTTGTCCTCGAATATTTCAACCGCAAAGACAAGCCTTATTGGTATATCGATACGCACAGCGGTGCCGGTTTGTATGATTTGAGCGGCGATGAAGCGCAAAAAGTCGGCGAATACAAACAAGGCATTGTGCTCTTGGAACAAGCTGACAAGCTGCCTGCCGAATTGGCCGAATTTGTAGGCCGTCTGAAACAAATACTGCCGCAAGACAACCTTTACTGCGGCTCGCCTTGGCTGGCACAGGCGATCACGCGCGACAGCGACAAAATGCGCCTCTTTGAGCTGCACCCTGCCGATTTTGTCCACTTGCAAAATAATATGCGCGAAGTCCGTCCTGCGCGTAAAGTACAGGTCAGCCAAGCGGACGGTTACCAAGGCCTGATTTCACTTCTGCCTCCTCCGCCGCGCCGCGCCGCCGTCTTGATTGATCCGCCCTACGAAGAAAAACAAGACTACCGCCGTGTCGTCCAAGTTTTGAAAGATGCTTTGAAACGCTTTGAAACCGGCTGCTACATGGTTTGGTATCCCTGCCTGAGCCGCGAAGAAAGCCGCAAACTGCCGGACGAACTCAAAAAAATCGCTCCCGACAATTATCTGCACGCCGAGCTTCATGTCCATACGCCGCGCAGCGACGGTTTCGGTATGCACGGCAGCGGTATGTTCGTCATCAACCCGCCCTATATGCTTGCCGAACAGTTGCAAAACAATCTGCCCGAACTTTCCAAAATTTTGGCGCAAGATGCAGGTGCGCATTATGTATTGGAAAGCAAAACGAAATAAACGCCGCTGTCTGAACGCATACCCAAGCGCTTCGATTTTGCCGCCATACCCGTTCAGACGGCCTTAACCCTTTATACTTAAGCCTTTTTCCACTACAATTCACAACATAACAATTAACGGCCGTCCACTCATGAATATACGCACACCCCTAGCCTGCACGCTCCTGCTTTGCGCGTGCAGCGAATCAGTAAAAAACGAATTTAAAGAAGAATTTACCCAAAGTTTCCGCACCGAATTTGTCCGCTCGGCAACCGAAGCCTGCGTAGAAAAAGCCGCAGGAAAAAGCCCGTTTGATTCCGCGACCACTGAAAAAATCTGCCGCTGTATCGGCGAAAAAACAGTCGACCAAATCAATCCTGAAGAAGCGACCTCGCTTTTGGGCGGCAGCGACTCCATGAGCGACGAGCTGAAAAAACGCATCAAAGACACCAGCATCGCCTGCACTAAAGAAGTTTTAGGCATGGCCGACAGCAAAACCAAATGAACACGCCGTTTTCAGACGGCCTGAAATTGAAAAATATTCGATTCAAACTTAGGAAAAGAGTGAAACCATGAATACATTGAACCAATTCTTAGCCCAACACCTGCCCGAACACAAACTGCCGCAAGAGCTGGCCAGCGTATTGGAATCCGTAGCCGCCGCCTGTTTGGATATCAACGCCAAAGTCCGCCTCGGCGCACTTTCCGGCGTTTTGGGTATGGCAGGTACCGGCAACATCCAAGGCGAAGACCAAAAGAAACTCGATGTCATCGCCAACAACATCATGATTGATGTTTTAAAAGCCAATGCCAACATCGCAGGCCTTGCCAGCGAAGAAGAAGACACCTATGTCGCCACGCACGAAAACGGCGGCTATTTGGTATTGTTTGACCCGTTGGACGGCTCTTCCAATATCGACGTCAACATCTCCGTCGGCACCATTTTCTCCATTTTGGCGAAACCAGAAGGCGCATTGACTACCGAATCCTTCCTGCAAAAAGGCCGCGACCAAGTGGCTGCAGGTTATGTTTTATACGGTCCGCAAACCCAACTGGTACTGACTGTCGGTCATGGCGTGTTCGTCTTCACTCTGGATGATGCCAACCAATTCCTGCTGACCAAAGAAAATCCGCGCGTTCCGGAATCCACTAAAGAATTCGCCATCAATATGTCCAACCAAAGACATTGGTTCGCTCCTGTTCAACAATACATTGACGAATTGCTGGCAGGCGAAACCGGCGTACGCGGCAAAAACTACAATATGCGCTGGGTAGCCAGCATGGTTGCCGAAATCCACCGCATCCTGATGCGCGGCGGCGTATTCATGTATCCGCAAGACAAACGCGACCCATCCAAACCGGGCAAACTGCGCCTGATGTACGAAGCCAACCCGATGAGCCTGCTTATGGAACAGGCCGGCGGCGCATCAAACGACGCCATCGAAGCCATGCTCGACATCCAACCTACCGGTCTGCACCAACGTGTTGCCGTATTCATGGGCAGCCGCGAGGAAGTGGAATACGTTTATAATCTGCATCAAAAATAATCAAATGTATTGATTTCAAACCAAAAAATGCCGTCTGAAATATGATTTTCAGACGGCCTTTTGTTAAAAAATAAAAGAAACGAAAGATTAAAAGGACAGACTCAAATCTGTCCTTTACTGTTTTCCAGTATATATCTTGGATTACGCCGAACGAGTCAGCTCTTCCGCCACTTTTTGCACCATATCCGGCGTCAGCTTGTTCAAACAATCCGTATGCCCTAACGGACATTCGCGTTTAAAACATGGCGAGCAATCCAAATTCAAGCTGACGATTTTTGCCTTTTGGCTTAGAGGCGGCGTATGGTCAGGGCTGGATGAGCCGTAAACCGCAACCAATTTCCGATCAAGCGCGGCCGCTAGGTGCATCAGACCGCTGTCATTGCACACGACCGTATCGGCGCAAGACAACAAATCAATGGCTTCAGAAAGATTGGTTTTACCGCAAAGATTGGTACACAGGCCGTCTGAAAGTCGGTTGATTTCATCTGCAATATCAAAATCTTTTTGCGAACCGAACAGCCAAACCTGCCAGCCCTCGGCCAAATATCGGCGGCCGAGTTCGGCAAAATGACGCGCAGGCCAACGCTTGGCCGGGCCATATTCCGCACCGGGACAAAATGCCAAAATCGGTTTATCCGTCGCCAAACCATGTTTTGACAAAGCGGCTTGACGGCTTTCAGGATCAATCGTGAAACACGGATTATCGGAATGCCCGTTAAAATCCGCTGGGGTCGGATGCGCCAGCGCAGTATAGCGGTCAACCATCAGAGGCAACGCGGCCTTATCCAACTTGCGGATATCGTTCAGTAAAAAATAGCGCGACTCGCCGACGTAGCCCGTACGCTGTTTAATGCCTGTAGCCAAGGCAATAATGGCGGATTTGAGTGAACCGGGCAAAACAATCACTTGATCATAGCCTTCTTTTCCCAATTCACGTCCGATACGCCAGCGTTTTTTCAATTCCAACGCGCCATGTCCAAACGGATTTTCCATCACACGGTTGATCTCAGGCATACGCTCAAATACGGCCATCGACCATTTGGGCGCAAAGGCATCAATGGTACAGCCGGGATGCAGCTCATGCAAACGGTGATAAAGCGGTTGGGTCATGACGCAGTCACCAATCCAGCTTGGGGTAATAATCAGGATTTTTTTGGACATAATGGAATGTGTTTTTAATTTTGGCTTATTGTAATACGATTTTTAAAAGGCCGTCTTAAACTTGGTTTAATCGCTCAGTTCAAAACGTACTAGTTGATACATGTCATTTCAACAGATGCACTCTGGTTTGAGCGCGTGAAGCGTTTGTCTCCCCAATTATTCTGCAAATACCACGCCCCAAATACTAAGCATAACAGCGGCAAGCAATATTTGCTTCATTTTTAAAACCTTATAAAAACAGAAAGGCCGTCTGAAATATTTTCAGACGACCTTTTTATACTCGTTTAACGATGGTAGTTAGGCGCTTCTTTAGTGATTTGTACGTCGTGAACGTGGGATTCGCTCATACCGGCAGAAGTGATTTCCACAAATTCTGCTTTCTCGTGCATTTCAGCAATATTGGCGCAACCCAAGTAACCCATGCTGGAGCGCAGGCCGCCGGTCAGCTGGTGGATGATGTTCACGATCGGACCTTTGTAAGGAACGCGGCCTTCGATGCCTTCAGGAACATATTTGTCTGTACTGTCGGTTTTGTCTTGGAAGTAGCGGTCGGCAGAGCCTTGGCTCATCGCACCCAACGAACCCATGCCGCGGTAAGACTTGTAAGAGCGGCCTTGGTAGAGTTCGATTTCGCCCGGTGCTTCTTCCGTACCGGCAAACATACCGCCGAGCATGACGCTATATGCACCTGCTGCCAGAGCTTTGGCAATATCGCCGGAGAAGCGGATACCGCCGTCGGCAATCAGGGGAACGCCTGTACCTTTCAGGGCTTCGGAAACATTGTGAATCGCAGTCAGTTGAGGCACGCCTACGCCTGCTACGATACGGGTCGTACAAATCGAGCCAGGGCCGATACCGACTTTAACGGCATCCGCACCGGCAGCCACCAAATCCAAAGCGGCTTTAGCAGTAGCGATGTTACCGCCGATGACTTGGATGTGCGGATAGGTTTCTTTTACCCAGCGCACGCGATCGATAACGCCTTGGCTATGACCGTGGGCAGTATCGACCACAATCACGTCCACACCTGCTTCCACCAATGCTTTGACGCGCTCTTCGGTATCGCCGCCGGTACCCACCGCGGCACCGACACGCAGGCGGCCTTCGGCATCTTTGTTGGCATTAGGGAATTCGGTTGTTTTCAGAATATCTTTAACTGTAATCAGACCTTTGAGTTCGTCTTGGTCGTTCAACACCAAAACGCGCTCAACTTTGTGCGCATGCATGATTTCGCGGGCTTCATCGATGCTGGTACCTTCAGGAACGGTAACCAAACGGTCGCGAGGGGTCATGATGGCAGAAACAGGCAGATCGACACGGTTTTCAAAACGCAGGTCGCGGTTGGTCACGATACCGACCACTTTGCCGTTTTCCACAACAGGCAGACCGGACATTTTGCGTTTGCGTTGTGCGCGCATTTCCAAGACTTCGCGGATCAATGCGGTCGGCGCAACGGTAACGGGATCTTTCACCACGCCGCTCTCATGGCGCTTCACTTTGGAAACGGCACGCGCTTGCAACTCCGGCGTCATGTTTTTATGGATAATACCAATGCCGCCTTCTTGAGCCATAGAGATGGCCAGACGCGCTTCGGTAACGGTATCCATTGCAGCAGAAAGTAGAGGGAGGTTGAGCGTGATATCGCGGGTGAGTTTGGTTTGAAGTTTGACATCTCGAGGCAGCACGTTTGAGTGCGCTGGAACCAACAAAACGTCGTCGAAAGTATAGGCTTTTTCTACAATACGCATGATGCTCGGTCTTTCAGTTTGTGCAAGATGCACGGCATTATATCACACCGGCTTGATGCTAACATTGGCAATACATGTTTTAACGTTATTTTTTTACATGATTTGATCCGCAGTACAAAAATATGCCAACGCATTGCAGTTTCAAGTAAAATAGGTCGAATGAGAACATCATTTACATAAGGGAAATCCATGAAATCTTCCGCACTCAAAACCTGTCTGACAGCAGCCCTTCTCTCTTCCGCCGCCCTGACCGGCGCGGCCGAGGTTTACACTTGGAAAGGCACGTCGGGCAACAGCTATTCCGATACGCCAAACCGCCTGCAACCGAAGCGTTCCGGGGTAGTCAACATCCGCACGCACAACGTCAAACCTGCCGTTGCACCTGCTGTTGCAGCATCTGAGCCGGTTGCCGAGCAGCCCAACGAACAGGTTGCGGAACAAAACAAACAAATCGAAGAGCGCAATAAAAAAATCGAAGAGCAAAACCGCCAAAACAAGCTGGAAAACTGCAAAATCGCCAAAATCAACCGCCAAGTCGCCGAAAGCGCACGCTTGGCCAATCGTGACAGCCTGATTAAACAATACCAAAACGACGTCAATAAATACTGCAATTAAGCTCTCGAATAACAATATCAAAAAGGCCGTCTGAAATTTAATTTCAGACGGCCTTTATTTTTCAGCCTATCAATAATACAGCTGAACCAACAACAAACCGATGGCTAAGCTGAATGCCATGCTCAATAGGCCCGGAATCATGAAGCTGTGGTTGAAGATAAATTTGCCGATTTTGGTCGAGCCGGTTGTATCGAAGTCGATAGCGGCAATAATCGGGCCGTAGTTTGGTATAAAGAAATAGCCGTTTACCGCAACGAATGTGCCGATAATGATGGGCGCAGGAATACCCAGTTTGATGGCGATTGGAAATAGCGTTGCCACTGTCGCGCCTTGGCTGTTGACCAATACCGACAAGACAAACAGGGCAAAGGCAAAGGTCCATGGTGCAGACTCAACCAAATGGCTGACGGTCGATTCTACTTCTGTTAAGTGGCCGTTCATCAAGGTATCGCCCAACCAAGCCACGCCAAACACCGCAATCACGGCACGCATACCGGCATGGAATACCGAACCTCGGGTAATCGCATCGCCATTGGGTTTACACGCCAAGATAATCAGCGCAGAAGCAGACAACATCACGATTTCAATCGTATGCGCCATGCCCATAGGCTTGATCGCGCCATCGTGTTCAAAAGCCGGACGCAACTCAGGCAGCGCACCCATCACGACCACCAGCAATGCCGCAGTCAAGAAAATACCGACCGACAATTTGGCTTTCGGCGAAATGGCAACATCGGTTTGTTGTTCCTCCACATCGATGTATTCTTTCACATAGTTCGGGTCTTTCAGCAAAGCCTGATAATGCGGATCGTCTTTCAACTCTTTGCCCAGTTTGTTTACAAACACGCAAGCCAAACCGATACCCAAAATCGTGGACGGAACGGTAACTTTCAACACGTCCGCCATCGTGATGTGTTGCGGCTCAAGCATGGTGACGCAGGCAACAACGGCGGCGGCAATCGGGCTGGCGACAATCGCAAATTGGGAAGCGATAACCGCCATCGTCAGCGGACGGGAAGGACGGATGCCATTGCGACGGCTGACTTCGGCAATCACGGGCAAGACCGAGTAAGCCACATGGCCCGTACCTGCCAACACGGTAAAGGTATAAGTCACCGCCGGCGCGATAAAGGTGATGTATTTCGGATTGCGGTGCAACACGCGCGTGGCAATCTTAATCATATAGTCCAAACCGCCGCTGGCCTGCATGGCCGCTGCGGCAGACACTACCGCCATAATCATCAGCATCACATCAATCGGCGGGCTGGTCGGTTGAAGATGAAAACCAAAAGACAATACGGCCAAGCCGATACCGCCGAGCACACCCAAACCAATACCGCCAACCTGCGCACCAATCAGGATACACAGCAGCACAATGGCAAACTGAATAAAAAACATAGTTGACATCACAACTCCCAAAATCCGGCCTTAGCCGAAATAAAATTACAAACGGTTGGATTATAGAGTAAACCCTCTTCCCTAACCATACTTTACCTAATTATACATACCGATCTACATTAAATAAATAATATTCTCATTTAACCAATAGACTGAGACCTTTGCAAAATTCCCCAAAATCCCCTAAATTCCCACCAAGACATTTAGGGGATTTCTCATGAGCACCTTCTT